>NZ_LXJQ01000004.1:0-177509 GCF_001728925.1 Pseudomonas sp. 1D4 | reverse complement strand
ACGGTGAAGCCGGCCGACACCTCAGCGCCAGGGGCTCTGCTGATGCAGCGCCTGCGTGAAGACGTACCCATAGTCGAGTTGTGCCAGAAGCCCAAGGGCGGCACCCCGATGCAATGCCCCCTCAGCGACTGCCCCTGTCGCAAAGCCATGCAGCAAGGGGGCACAGCATGAGCGTCTCCACCACCTGGCTGCTGCTTGAGTTCACTGATGAGCTGCCCAAGCGCCTTTACCAACATGCGGAAGCACCTGCCGTACAGCGCCTGTTTGGCGCAACTGAATTGGCCGCCTACGCCGAGCACAGCCCGCTGCTGGTCAATGTTCAGTCCTGCCCTGATGTGTACGGTGCTTTTCATCAAGCCCCCGAACAGTGGCCAGGGCTGCAACTGACAACATCCCATACGGCAGCCGACCTCCTGCAGCATCTGCGTCGCATGCTCTTCGTCCGCTTTGAAGGCCAGCGCAGAGGTGTCTTGCGCTACTACAGCCCGCGCACGGCCAGTTACTTCTTCCCCGCTTGCGCAGAAGAGCGGATGCACTGGCTGGGCCCGATCCAGCAGTTCGACTGGTACGGCGCCACCTGGGCGGAAGAGGCCGACCAGGTACGCCGCCTCTATAGCCTCGACAACCCAGCCGCTGCCCACTGGCAGCAGCCCCCCGCCGGGCAGGCGTACATCCTCGGGCCTGAACACCTCCAGGCCCTGCAACACCAACAGGCACAGCGCTTTCTCTACCACTGGTGGCAGCAATACCCAGGCGTGGACTACGCACACGCATGTGTCTGGATTGAAGAAGGCCGTCAGCTTGGCTTCAGCAGCGCTGACGGGGTAACAGCCTTCCTGAACCTCAGGAAAGCCCAGCCCACACGGCCATTGCCCCAACAGTTGTCCAGCGAAGACGACAGCCAACGCCTGTCGGCTTTGGAGCGTTATTGGGCTGCCGCTTCGAACGATAAGGAACATCACCCATGAGCAGTGTATTTGCCACCAGTAAAGGCGCAGCCTGCGAGCCGCCACGCCTCATCGTCCAGGTTGTCGGCAAGGACCACCCGCCCACCCAGCGCCTGGTCATCTACAGCGTTGATAACAATGAGGAGCAGGAATGGCTCACCCAACAGGACAAGCCTGAGGCCCAGAGCAGCACTAACTTCAGCAGCGTCCTGCACACCTGGGACTGGGAAGGCCAGCCCCTGCGCAATCTCTGGCTGCACATCGAAGCGGAACAGGGCGAGCGCATTCTCGTTCCTCTCTTCGAAAACCTGAAGGCGACACCGCGCCAGCCTGAGCACGGCATGCAGTGGAACCAGATTGTCCCGGTTGTTCCTATGACCGCTTTGCCCGGCACCAAAAGCGATCAGGACCTGGGCACACCCGTGCAGGTTCGCAATGGCTATGTCTATGTCTTCTACAAGGGCAGGCTCTGGCGGGAGTTGGAAGTACGCCAGCAAGGGAGTGCAACCACGTTCCATGACATCGACGTGATGCGCTATCGCCGGGGCAAGGGCTTCAAGTCGGGGCCACGGCAGGCTACCGGCGTGGGTCTTGCCGACATCTGGCTGCCGGCCCAGTACAACAATGCCTACCGCAGCCAGGAGGCGCCTCAGTTGTGCTTCTCCGAAGTGCAACTCAGTGCCGCCCGCCTTCAGCGCCTGGAGCAAGAGGCCGGGTTGCGTGGCAGTCGCTGCCACACACCCGACCTGCGCGCCTCGCAACCCAAGTACAAAAAACTCTTTGACGGCAAGGCAGACGGCAAGGCCATGCTGGAAGCCTTCTCCAACTGCAGCAGCCAAGACCCAGGTAAGCGATTGCCTGCCGAGCGTGTAATGCCAGATCGGCTGGTGCTGGGTCTGCATGCGTTTCCCGTTGCCCTCGCTGCGCCTCAACGACTGCGCCAGCCGGGTTATGAATGGCTGCTCGAACACCCCGCCCGCCACCTGTGCGACCTCTCCGGGGCCTGGCTGGCTCAAGCCAAGCAAACCGCCGCTGCTTTCCTGGAGGGCTGTGCATCCGGTAATTCCCAGGTTGCTGATCCGCTCCTGGAGGGCGGCGTCTTGCGCCATTTGCTGCAACAACAGCTCGAACAGGCCAAGGCTACCGAAGCCAGCCTTTGGGAAGCCCAACCCACCGAAACCGACAGCTTGCAAGCAGCCAGGCAACGCCAGCTCTGGGCCGTCCTGCTGGATGACCCGATGTACCGCATCCGTCACATCAAGCAGCACTTGCAGGACCAGCAACAGCTCCTCCTGTTGTTCGTGCAGCAGGCCCTGCGCTACCCACACCACAACAGTGCATTCCTCATCCAGCAGCAGGTACTACCGGCTACCGTCGGCGGGCAGCCCAACCCGCTGACCGAGAGCCTCGAAAAGATCACGGATGCAGGCCGTCGTGACATCAATCGCTTCACCGCTACAGCAGGGCGCACCCACGTCTGGAGGCAACTGCGCCATGCCCAGAGCCACATCAGTGCCAGCCTGGAGAGCACCCGCTACCAGCAAGCCCTGGCCGATCACCTCAGCCTGGATGGTTACGAATACCTCGCCGAACTCCATGCACTCAGCCAGGTGTTTCCTTTGCTGGTGATCGCTGCCGCCAGGATCGACCCCCTGGCTGGGCAGGGCGTTATCACTGACGCGCTGACTGGCTTAAGCACCGGTGTATCGGGAGAGTCCGGTGGTGCGGAATGGGTCAACCGGGTGGCCAACCAGAACACCCACCCCCTTCATGCCATGATCTGGCCGGACTACACCCTGGAAGCCCTGGCCACTCCCTATCAGGGCCCCCGCGAGGTTGAAATCAACCAGGGCAATGGCCGGTTCCGGCCCGACGAGTTGGCCAAGTTCGAAAAGCTGCCGCCGCCCAGCACTGAGCCCGCCACCCTCAACGCGGCCCTCCTGACGGAGCTGCTCAACGGCGGCAGCTTGCACAATGCCTTGGTCGTCAGCGCCAAGGCTTGCGCCAACGCACTGCATGAGGTGTACGGCAACTTCCAGGGCGCCATACAAACCGCCGAAGCCGCCGTGACCAGGGCCCGGTTTCAGCAGGACCATGGCGCCGTCCAGGAGCAGCACGCGCGTCAAGCCCACGCCAGCAGCCAGGCCGAACAACAACGCAGCGCCCAGGCACGTCAGGCGGCCGAGCAGCACCAGCGCCAAGCCGCAGAAGGGCAGCGCCAGGCTGAAGCCGCCACTCGGCAGCAGCAGCAAACGCGCCAGCAGGTTCAAGGCCAGGTCCGCACCGAACAGGCTGCCGCCCAGGCCAGCGCCCGAGTGGGCAACCTGCGTTTGCATGGCATGGGCGCGGAGCAACTGCGCGGCATGTTGCGAGAAGGGTTCGGGCAACTGGTGTTCACCCGCCGATCAGCCACAGACAAGGGGGCCTATTACGTACTGGGGGTGGCGGATTACCCCGCCCAGAGCGGCGGCGCCGTGCGCATGTACGGCGAGTTCCAAGGCAGCAACGGCAACCTGCTGGGCTCCACCAATGCCCGCACCACCGCCCGTGGCGGGCTGCCTGCTGCAACCGGTGAGCACTTCCTCTTTCTACTGCCTCGGAACAGCCCGGTTGCCCAACGCCTGATCCAGCTCAACCAGACCCTGAATGCCGCCCTGCGTGCCGAAGAAGCCCTGCGCAGCGCCCAGACACAGGCTGCTGCCCAGGCTGAGCGTGCCGCTCAGCAAGCCGAGAGCGCCCGAACCACCGAGCGAGCGGCCAGCCAGCGTGTCCAGCAGGCGGAGGCGGCCCTGCGCTCCGCGCAACTCAGCCAGCAGCAGGCCGAAAGCGCCCTGCAGGGTGAACTCAAGCGCCTGCAACACCTGGAGAACAACCCCTTCTACCGGATTTTGAACAACCGGCTGTTCCCGGCCTCGGTGGTGTTGCTCGAGTTGTATAACGTGCAGGCAGAGCTGGGCAGCCATACGGCAACACGGGCGTCAAAAGGGCGTGGGCGCGCTTTTGCTGGAGTATTGAATGCTGGGGTTGACTTGCTGCTGGCCATGGAGGCCCTGGCTTTCAGAGTGGCCGCCAGCAACAAGGTGTCGTCGGCGCTGCGCAATCCTTTAATTGTAATTTCGAGAAGTTCGGCCATTCGCTGGTTAGGCCAAGCATTGGGTGAAAGCATCGCCACCGTGATTATGGCGCGTATGTTTGTCAGTGCGGGTGCATCGCTTCTGATGGCCGCCATCGCCTTGTATGACGCCTGGGAAGCGGCACGTCGGAACGATGATGCCAAATGGGGCTACCTGATGATTGCCGGCGGTGCCCTGCTCGGCGCCATTGGCACCTTTGTAACCGGGGGCTCCATCTTTGGGCCTTTCGGAATACTGGCCTTGGCACTGATCGTCGGCGGAGCCGCTCTGGTGTACTGGCTCAGCAACACCCCGCTGGAAGACTGGTTGGTCTGCGGCCCCTTTGGCAGCAACCGGGAACACCCTCACCTGCAAGACCCGCAACAGGCCTTCTACCGCCTGCTGGGGTTGTTTGCCGGGCCCTTCGTCCAGGCGCTGCCCAACCCACACTTCCAGCGCAACGCCAAACTCGACCCGCACGACCCCATTCCCTATGCCGTGCGCAGCAGCAACACCCTGCTGCGCATCGAAACCGCCCTCCCTGGGCTGCTCAGCACCTCGGAGGGCCTGGCCATGCGGGTGGAGTGCTGGCTGCGTGCAACCGAGTACGCACGCCACCCAGGCTACAACCTGGCCCTGGACGCCGTGGAAAGCGAGTCACATACGCTTCATCTCGTCACCCCCGCTGCCAAGGTGACCTGGCCCGGCGCATTGGAGTTGTACGTCAAAACCCTTCCAGACCATAGCGTCTCCGTCGGCAGCAGCAGAACCGATACGGTTTATGACTGGGCCTTGCGCATCCAGTCCACCCTCACCACCCCTGAGGGGGAATGGGTCTTTCCCGCCCCGGCCCCCCTCGCGCCCCCCGAGCAAACACCGCGCGCCTTTGCCGAGCAGCCGCACACCTACCACTCCGTTCAAAGAGCCCCGCGATGACCTGCGACACTCCCGAAAGCGAATACGCCCCCACCGCCTACCGACCGGACCGCATCCCCGATCAGGCGCCTGCGGCCCGGCGCCCCTGGAACTTGCGCCTGGCCACCCTTCGGCTGCCCTGGGGCAATACCCAGGACGTAGTGCCGGCCTGGTTCTACCTGAGAAGCTCGCCCGAACATCTGCGTCTTTGCGAGCAGGAGGAGCGGGAGGATGCCGAGAAGAAAGCCAATGGCACCTATGTGCCGCGCATGGCCGAGTCGATGGACTTTCATTACATCTACAACCATCAGCGGTATCGCTTTGCACAGTTATCGCCAGGGGGGCGATTTTGGAATTACCTCTATTTATATGGGAAGGGCTTCTTTTTTACTGCGCTGATATCTTCCATTGTGGTAGCGCCTATCCACATTGCACTAGTAGATGCTCCTTGGTATGAAGAGCTAGAAGCTCTTTTTATAGAGTTTATTTCTTGGTTTGTTGGTGTTCCTCTGGTTATGTGGGCTATTGGCTCCTTGGTTATGCACCATTTCCCCAAACTCTGGGTGCGCCCCTCACGAGGGCCCGTCTGGGAGTTGAATCGCCAAACAGGCATGGTCACCATTTTTGAATATGACCAGTACAAAAAAAACGGCACCATCGGCGAGTTCGTGGCCCCGTTTTATGAATTTGATGCCTATGTGGTTGCCACCGTTCTTAACAAGACGGTGGTGTACCTTCTCTACCTGAATCATCGCTACCAGAATAAGCAGATTGCTTTTCGTCCGCTGGTGGACATCTATCAGGACAGCACGGAGCACTATGCACTCTGGGACTACATCCAGAACTACATGGACGTGAGCCGGCCGCTGCCGGATGTTCCTAAACTGGAAGCATTTCGTCACCTGGACCCGACCACGGCTGCCTATGATCGGCAGCACGGTCGCAACCCGCGTTATTGGGTGGATATGGATGACGCCACCTTCAAGGAAGTACTCAGCAAGCTGCGTAAAGCGATTGCCGAAATCGATACCGAAAAGCGCCTCAACATGATGTACCTGCATGTGAGGTATCAAGACTGAGCCATGTTCACTGCCCACTACGCCCCCACTGCCTACCGGCCGGACCGTATCCCCGATCAAGCGCCTGCGGCCCGGCGCCCCTGGAACTTGCGCCTGGCCACCCTTCGGCTGCCCTGGGGCAATACCCAGGACGTAGTGCCGGCCTGGTTCTACCTGAGAAGCTCGCCCGAACATCTGCGTCTTTGCGAACAGGAGGAGCGGGAGGATGCCGAGAAGAAAGCCAATGGTACCTATGTGCCGCGCATGGCCGAGTCCATGGACTTTCATTACATCTACAACCATCAGCGGCATCGCTTTGCACAGTTATCGCCAGGGGGGAGATTTTGGAATTATCTCTATTTGTATGGCAAAGGTTGGTTTTGGTTTTTCCTTCCACTTCATGTGCTTGCATGTTTTGCTATGGCATGGGTCTCTTCAGGTGAGTTCTGGAAAGAGTTTTATCTTTGTTTTTTAGAGACTTCTGTTTTTTTTCAGGGCATACCTTTAGTTATGTGGGGTATTGGCTCCTTGGTTATGCGCCACTTCCCCAAACTCTGGGTGCGCCCCTCACGAGGGCCCGTCTGGGAGTTGAATCGCCAAACAGGCATGGTCACCATTTTTGAATACGACCAGTACAAAAAAAACGGCACCATCGGCGAGTTCGTGGCCCCGTTTTATGAGTTTGATGCCTATGTGGTTGCCACCGTTCTTCATAACGTGGTGGTGTACCTTCTCTGCCTGAATCATCGCTACCAGAATAAGCAGATTGCTTTTCGTCCGCTGGTGGATATCTATCAGGACAGCACGGAGCACTATGCACTCTGGGACTATATCCAGAACTACATGGACGTGAGCCAGCCACTGCCGGACATTCCCGAGTTGGAAAAATTTCGCCACCTGGACCCGACCACGGCTGCCTATGATCGGCAGCACGGTCGCAACCCGCGTTATTGGGTGGATATGGATGACGCCACCTTCAAGGAAGTACTCAGCAAGCTGCGTAAAGCGATTGCCGAAATCGATACCGAAAAGCGCCTCAACATGATGTACCTGCATGTGAGGTATCAAGACTGAGCCATGTTCACTGCCCACTACGCCCCCACCGCCTACCGACCGGACCGTATCCCCGATCAGGCGCCTATGAAACTTACGCCCGGCCACCCCACTACCCAGTCGGGTTCTGGAGAGGCTTTCACACTTCGCCAAGCAGGGGGCTAATGTGAGCGCACCTAATCCTGCCTCCTATCAATTGGAGTCCGTTCGCGCCGTTGCCAAACGCCTCAAACTGACCTGCCTGGAAGACGCCTGGCTTGGTTGGCAAGTGCGGCATCGTTTCAGGTGCGAGCAAGGGCATGTGTTCGAACGGTTGCCGAACGCGGTCATCCGATCCAAGTGTCAGGTTGTCTGCCCGACCTGTTTGGGGCAGGTATACCTGGAGCGCTTGCAGGCGGTCGCCCGAGGCGCCCAGGTCGAGTGCCTGGATGATCAATGGCGTGGCGCTGATGCGCTTTATAACTTCCGCTGTCCGCTGGGGCATACCTGGCAGCGCCGCTCTACTCGGGCCAATGCCAATGCCAGTTGCCCCGTCTGCAACCGGCAGCACGTCAATAAGCGTAAGCAACTGTCCGACGGTCTGGCCCGTTTGCAGCAGGCTGCACAGTCGAAGGGTGGGGAGTGTCTGTCGGACCATTACGGCGGCACGGCTCAGCGCTACAGGTTCCGCTGCAGTGAGGGACATGAGTGGTTGGCGGCTGGTTGCGACATTCTCAGCAAGGGGCATTGGTGTCGACTGTGTGCTGACCAGCACAAGCGTGAGAGTTACCGGCTGGCGAATGGCCTGGAGCGCTTGCGGGCTTTGGCTGAGAAGCGTGGTGGGCTCTGTTTGTCCGATGTCTATGTGGGGGGGGGCGGCAACGTACCGCTTCCGCTGCGAGGCTGGCCACGAGTGGGAGGCGGTCGGTAAGCGTGTTTTTCGCGGCTCGTGGTGCCTGCGTTGCGAGTGGGCGTCCTGGGGGAGTGGCAAGCGCCTGTCGGCGGATGGGTTGTCGCGGTTACACGCGGCGGCTCGCCGCAAAGGGGGCGAGTGCCTGTCGGCGGAATACCACGGAGTGGCTGGTCGCTATGAGTTTCGCTGCCAGCAGGGACACGAATGGCAGGCATACGGTGGGTCGGTCCTGCGCGGTGCGTGGTGTCAGAAGTGTGCGCACGAGCGGCGCCGTCTGGGCATTGACAAGGCACGGCAGGTGGCGAGGGAGCGAGGTGGGGAGTGCTTGTCGGAGCACTACGTAAACAACGCGACCAAGCTGCAGTGGTTGTGTCACCGCGGTCACACTTGGTGGGTCGGGATGAACTCCATCCAGGCTGGGCATTGGTGCCCCACCTGTGCACACCAGGCCCAGATCAAAAGTCGCACTTCGAAAGCCTGGGCGCGTTACCGTCAAGCCCCGAGGACCGTGGGCCATCTCCCGCGCGTTCCCCCGAAAGAGACACCTTGAAGCGTTGCGCAGTGCAATTCGTTACGTCTTCACGCCCCCCTGAAAGCACGCTATCCGCGTCAGAGCGAATGCACTGACCCGGCGGCTGGCGATGGTGAGCGGGGCAGGTTCGGCCCTCGCCGCGCGCCCCGGCTTCAGAGCGTCCAGGCTGCCTGCAGCCCCTCGAAGATCGCCTCCTCCGCCGTGCGGGCCGCCAGGCAATCGCCAATGCGCTGGAACGGCACCCGGCCTTCCAGGGCACTGCCCAGCTCATCGAACGGCGCATGGCCCTGGCACAGCACCAGGGTGTCCACCTGCTCGAACAGCATCGGCTCGCCGCTGGCGCTGTGCAGCATGTACACCGTGTCGTCGTCGCAGCCATACAGCCGCGCGTAGGGCGTGACCGGGATGCCCAGGCGATGCAGCTCGCCGGCCATCTGGTCGCGCACGTACAGTGGCAGGCTCTCGCCGCAGTGGGTGCCGTTCACCGCCAGCCGCACCGTATGCCCCTGGCGCACCAGGTGCTCGGCGATGCCGGGGCCGATCCAGTCGCAGCGCCAGTCGGCCACCAGCACCGAGCGACCGACCTTCACCTCGCCGCGCAGCACCTGCCAGGCATCCACCACCTGCAGGTCGCCGCCGCGTTCGAACGCCGGCCAGTAGGGGCGGGCGCCGGTGGCGAGGATGACCCGGTCCGGGCGCTCCCGCTGCACCAGGGCCAGGTCCACCCGGGTGTTGCGCTGCACCTGCACGCCGGCCAGCTCCAGCTCGCGCTGCAGGTTGGTGGCCGCGCCGCCGAATTCGCTGCGCCGCGGCAGCAGTTGAGCCAGCAGCACCTGCCCGCCGAGCTGGGCGCCGGCTTCGTAGAGGGTGACCTGATGGCCACGGCGGGCCGCCACGGCGGCCGCCTTCATGCCGGCCGGGCCGCCGCCGACCACCATCACCCGCTGCGGGCGATCGGTGGGGACGAGGCGCCCGAACTGCTGCTCGCGCCCGGTTTCCGGGTGCTGGATGCAGGAGATGGGGTAGCCCTTGTGGAAGTGGCCGATGCACGCCTGGTTGCAGGCGATGCAGGCGCGCACGTCGTCCACCCGGCCGCTGGCGGTCTTCTCCGGCATCTGCGGGTCGCAGATCAGCGCTCGGGTCATGCCGCACACGTCCGCCTGGCCGCTGGCGATGATCTGCTCCGCTTCCTGGGGCTGGTTGATGCGCCCGGTGACGAACAGCGGGATGCCCAGCCGGGCCTTGAAGTGCCCAGCGGTTTCGGCCAGGTAGGCCGGTGCCACCGCCATCGGCGGCACGATGTGCACGGCGCCGCCGAAGGAGGCGGAGGTGCCGGCCACCAGGTGCACGTAGTCCAGTTGCGGCTGCAGGGCGAGCACGGCGGCGAGGGATTCGTCCTCGGTCAGCCCCTGGGGGTCGCGCTCGTCGGCGGAGATGCGCAGGCCGACGATGAAGTCTTCGCCACCGGCTTCACGCACTGCCGCCAGCACCTCGCGGAGGAAGCGCAGGCGGGCGTCGAGGTCGCCGTTGTAGCCGTCCTCGCGCAGGTTGACCCGGGGGTTGAGGAACTGCGCCGGCAGGTAGCCGTGGCTGGCCACTACTTCCACGCCATCCAGCCCGGCCTCGCGCAGGCGCCGGGTGGCCGCGCCGTAGCCGGCGACGATCTCGTCGATCATGGCCGGGTCGAGGGCCCGGGGCATGACCCGGAAGCGCTCGTTGGGCGTGACGGACGGCGCGTAGGCCACCGCCAGCAGGCCGTTGGCGGTCTCCATGATCTCCCGCCCGGGGTGGAACAGCTGCGACAGCACCAGCGTGCCGTGGGCGTGGCAGGCCTCGGCCAGTTCGCGGTAGCCCTCGATGCAGGTGTCGTCCGTGGCCATCAGTACGTGGGAGGTGTAGCGCGCGCTGTCGTGGACGCCGGCCACCTGCAGCACGATCAGCCCCACGCCCCCCTCGGCGCGGGCGCGCTGGTAGGCGATGAGGGTGTCGTTGACGCGGTTGTCGGTGGGCATGCTGGTGTCGTGCCCGCTGGACATGATGCGGTTCTTCAGGCGCTTGCCGCGCAGGTGCAGGGGCTCGAACAGATGAGGGAAGGCAGTCATGGGGGCCTCGGCGAGGTCGTTTCTTATAAATTCATTACTTGTTTGTTTTCAGTAAAAATCAACTTGTTTTTTTAATGGCGTCGTCCTAGCGTGAAAGCCCCCCTCGACGGGGCATCCCTGAACAACAACAAGACTGGGAGCACGTTCATGCGAAACCACACCTCATCTCTGTTCCACCGGCGCAGCGCGCCGTTCCTGCCCCGCCTGCTCACCTGCCTGGCCCTGCTGCTGCCCGCCCTGGCGGCCCAGGCGGCGCCCGACATGGTGGTGGTCGGCTACGGTGGCGACGGCCAGAAGGCCCAGGACGAAGCCTTCTTCAAACCCTTCGCGGCCGAGGATGGCCACCGGCTGATCCAGACCGAATACAACGGCGAGATGGCGCGCATCCGGGTGATGGCCGAGACCGGCCACGTGGACTGGGACCTGGTGCAGATCGAGGGGCCCGACCTGGTGCGCGGCTGCGAGAGCGGCCTGTTCGAGGCGCTGGACTGGTCGCGCCTGGGCGGCCGCGAGGCGCTGATCGACCAGGCCGCCCAGGACTGCGGCTCGGCTGCGATGGTGTGGGGCGTGGCCCTGAGCTACGACGCTGACCGCCTGAAGACGGCGCCGACGTCCTGGGCGGATTTCTGGGACCTGGAGAAATTCCCCGGCAAGCGCGGCCTGCGCAAGCGCGCCGTGTACAACCTGGAATTCGCCCTGCTGGCCGACGGCGTGCCGGTCGGCGAGGTGTACAAGGTGCTGGCCACGCCGGCCGGGGTGGACCGCGCCTTCGCCAAGCTCGACCAGATCAAGCCGCAGATCCAGTGGTGGGAGGCCGGCGCCCAGCCCACCCAGTGGCTGGCGGCAGGCGATGTGGTGATGACCTCTTCCTACTCCGGGCGGGTGGCCGCCGCGCACCAGAGTGGGCGCAACTTCGCCCTGGTACTGCCCGGCAGCCTCTACGGCATGGACTACTGGGCGGTGATCAAGGGCTCCCGGCACCTGCCCCAGGCCGAACGGCTGGTCGCCTACATGAACCGCAAGGCGCCGCAGTTGGACTACATCGGCCGCATCCCCTACGGCCCGACCAACCGTGAGGCTGCCGCCGCGCTGGATGCCGAGCAGGCGCGCTGGATTCCGGCCACGCCCCAGGCCCTGGCGGACGCCCTGCCCATGGACGTGGAGTTCTGGGTCGACCACGGTGAGGAGCTGGAGGAGCGCTTCAACGCCTGGGCGGTGCGCTGATAGGGTGCCGCTACCCGGCCCGCCCTGGCGGTGGGCCACTTCACCTTCCACCGACCCCGGAGCCTTCCATGACGCCGCTGCACGCCCCGCTGCCCCCTTCGTCCTGCTCCCCCGAGGAGCGCACCCTGCGTCAGGAGCTGGCCGCCTGCTACCGGCTGGTGGCGCACTTTCGCATGACCGACCTGATCTTCACCCACATCTCGGTACGCCTGCCGGGGCCCGAGCACCATTTCCTGATCAACCCCTACGGGCTGATGTTCGACGAGATCCGCGCCAGCGACCTGGTGAAGATCGACCTGCAGGGCCGCCCGGTGGAGCCGACCCGCCACAAGGTCAACCCAGCGGGCTTCGTCATCCACAGCGCCATCCATGCCGCCCGCGAGGACGCCCGCTGCGTGCTGCACACCCACACCCGCGCCGGGTGCGCGGTGGCCGCCCAGCCGGCCGGGCTGCTGCCGGTGAACCAGATTTCCATGGAGTTCTACGGCCGCGTGGCCTACCACGGCTACGAAGGGGTGGCGCTGAACCTCGACGAGCAGAAGCGCCTGGTGGCCGACCTCGCCGACAAGCCGGTGATGATCCTGCGCAACCACGGCCTGCTGACGGTGGGGGAGACGGTGGCCCAGGCCTTCCTGCGCATGTACTACCTGGAGAAGGCCTGCGACATCCAGCTGGCCGCCCAGGCCGGCGGCGAGCTGCTGCTGCCGTCCCACGAGGTCTGCGAACACACCCAGCGCCAGTTCAACGAACCCGCGCGCCCGCTGGCGGACGGCGAGTTGAGCGACCCGGATGCCAACGAACTGGCCTGGCAGGCGCTGCTGCGCCTGCTGGACCGGGTGGCACCGGACTACCGCGACTGAGCCGCCCCGCCCGCCGTGCGACGGGCGGGGCCGCCGGTCAGCGCAGCTCGGCCAGCAGGCCGCTCAGGTAGCGCTGCCCTTCGTCATCCAGCGCCTGCAGGGGCAGGCGCGGGACGCCGACGTCCAGCCCGGTCAGGCGCAGGCCGGCCTTCACGGTGGTGGGCAGGCCCCGGCGGGTGATGTAGTCCAGCAGCGCCAGCTGGCGATAGAAGGACTCCCGCGCCTCGTCCAGGCGCCCCTCGCGCACCGCCTCGTAGAGCGCCAGGTTGTGCCCGGGGATGAGGTTGGGCGCGGCGGTGCACCAGCCTTTCGCCCCGGCCACCAGGGCCTCCAGCGCCAGCGGGTTGCAGCCGTTGTAGAAGGCCACCTGGCCGTCGGAAAGCAGGTGCAGCCGGTGCATGCGCTGGATGTCGCCGGTGCTCTCCTTGACCATCGTGACGTTCTCCACTTCCCGGACGATCCGCAGGATCAGCTCCACCGGCAGGTCCGTGCCGCTGGTGCCCGGGTTGTTGTAGAGCATCACCGGGATGCCGATGGCCTCGCCCACCGCGCGGTAGTGGGCGAGGATCTCCGCCTCGCTGAGCTTCCAGTAGGACACCGGCAGCACCATCACCGCGCTGGCGCCCAACTGCTCGGCCAGGCGGGCGCGGCGCACGGTGCGCGCCGTGGTCAGGTCGGACACGCTGACGATGCTCGGCACGCGGCCGGCGACGGTGCTCAGGCTGAACTCCGCCACCGCGTCCCATTCCGGGTCGCTGAGGTAGGCGCCTTCGCCGGTGCTGCCCAGGGGCGCGATGGCGTGCACGCCGCCGTCCAGCAGGCGTTCGATGGAGTGGCCGAGGGCCGGCAGGTCGAGGGCGCCGTCCGCGCCGAAGGGGGTGATGGTGTAGCCGATGATGCCGTGGAGGAGGGAAGAGGACATGGGTGCACCTGGGGCAATGGGCGAAAGGTCTTGTGCGGTGGCGCGGTCAGCTCAGGCAGTCGCCGTGCTGACGCAGGCTGCGCCGTGCGTAGTAGCTGAAGGCCGCGCCATGGCGCTTGGGCGTGGAGATCCAGTCATGGGCCTCGCGGCCGAGGGCCGGCGGGATGGGGCGGATCTCGCCGGCGGACATGGCCAGCAGCTGCATCTTCGCGGCACGCTCGAACAGCAGCGCCAGCACGCAGGCTTCCTCGATGCTGGCACCGGTCACCAGCAGGCCGTGGTGAGAGAGCAGGATGGCGCGCTTGTCGCCCAGGGCGGCGGAGATGATCTCGCCCTCTTCGTTACCCACCGGCACCCCCGGCCACTCCTTGAGGAAGGCGCAGTCGTCGTACAGCGGGCAGAGGTCCATGTGCGAGACCGCCAGCGGCACTTCCAGCATCGACAGGGCGGCGGCGTGCAGCGGGTGGGTGTGGATGATGCAGTTCACGTCCGGGCGGGCGCGGTACACCCAGCTGTGGAAACGGTTGGCCGGGTTGGCCATGCCCTGGCCCTGGAGCACCTTGAGGTCCTCGTCGACCCGCAGCAGGTTGCTGGCGGAAATCTCGTCGAAGCCCAGCCCCAGTTGCTGGGTGTAGTAGGTGCCGGGCTCCTCGGCACGGCAGGTGATCTGCCCGGCCAGGCCGGAATCATGGCCGCCCTCGAAGAGGATTCGGCAGGTCAGGGCCAGTTTTTGCCGGGCCGTCCACGTATTATCCAGCAGGCTGGTCTGCATCTGCCGTTCGGCATGCTGGATCAGTTGGTCTTTGGGGAGGTGCATGGTGGTTGCCATGTGAGCGCCCTTTTTCGGGGTGACGCGAGTGGGGCTCGCGGTCATGTCGAAGCGAATGACACAAACAAAGCTAAATGACACAAAGTGTCATTGGCAAGAGAAAGTTTCCCGCACCGACGCCAAAGGGGCGTTCTGCATGTCCATGCGATTGAAATTGTTGAGAAAAAAACTGGGGATGACCCTGGAAACGCTGGCCGAGAAGACCGGCATGACCAAGAGCTACCTCTCCAAGGTGGAGCGGGGCCTGAGCACGCCGTCCATCGCCACCGCGCTGAAGCTGTCGAAGGCGCTCAGCGTGCCGGTGGAGGAACTGTTCGCCGAGGAGGGTGCCGCCAGCGAGGGCTACAGCCTGGTGCGCCACGACGAGCGGCAGCCGCTGGCGCGGGACGACGAGGGCCCGGCCTACGCCTCCCTCGCCCGGCAGATCGGCGACCGCGCGCTGCTGCCGTTCATCGTCCATCCCCCCCGGGACTTCAGCCATTCGACCTTCAAGGAGCACCTGGGCGAGGAGTTCATCTTCGTCCACCGGGGGCGGGTGGAGGTCGACTTCCTGTCCGAGCGCCTGACCCTGGAAACCGGCGACGCGCTGCACTTCAACGCCCAGAAGCCGCACCGCCTGCGCTCCCTGGGCGAGGAGCAGGCCGAGTTGCTGGTGGTGGTGCACAGCGAGGAGTGAGGCCGCTTCCCGGCCCCGTGCGGTTGAACGAACAGGAGCGTGGTGATGAATACGGAAGTGCGGTTTTCCCGGCTGGAGCCGGAGCAGCGCAAGGCCCTGCTGGTGGACGCCACCCTGGTCTGCCTAAAGCGCTACGGTTTCCAGGGCGCCTCCGTGCGCAAGATCTGCGCCGAGGCGGGTGTCTCCGTCGGCCTCATCAACCACCACTACGAGGGCAAGGATGCGCTGGTGGCCGAGGCCTACCTGGCAGTCAGCGAGCGGGTCATGGGCCTGCTGCGCTGCGCCGTGGAATCCGCCCCGGGGGCTGCCCGGCGGCGCCTCTCGGCCTTCTTCCAGGCCTCGTTCTCGGCGGAGATGCTCGACCCCCAGTTGCTCGACGCCTGGCTGGTGTTCTGGGGCGCGGTGACCCACATCGAATCCATCTGCCGGGTCCATGACCAGTCCTACGGCAACTACCGCAGCCTGCTGGCCGACGCCCTCGCCCTGCTGGCGGACGAGGAGGGCTGGCCCGCCTTCGACGCCGGTCTTGCGGCCATCAGCCTCAGCGCACTGCTGGACGGGCTGTGGCTGGAGTCCGGCCTCAACCCCGCCACCTTCACCCCCGAGCAGGGCGTGCTGATCTGCGAAGCCTGGGTCGACGGCCTGCAGGCCGGCGCCTACCGGCGTTTCCTGGGGGTGTGATCGAGCCGGCTGTGCGGGCCCTCAGTCGCCCGTCCGGCTCAGCCATTCGATGAACAGCGAGAACAGCTCCGCCTGGGAGCCGATCCCCAGCTTGATGTAGAGGTTCTTGCGGTGCATGCGCACCGTCTCGGGAGAGATCGCCAGGGCCTTGGCGCTGGACTTGGCCGAGTGACCGCGCAGCAGCAGGTGGCACACCTCCAGTTCGCGGGCCGTTAGGCGGCCGTCGCCGAAATGCCGGAACGCCTGCTGCAACTGCGCGGCGAAGCTCGGCTCCGCCTGGGCCGGGGGCGCGGTCTGCGCCCAGTGGCGGCGGCCCAGTTCCAGCACGGTGGGGGCGAGGGCGCGCAGCAGGGCCAGTTGCCCGGGCTCGAAGGGGCGGGCGCTGAGGCCGTTGTAGAGGCTGACGGACACCCGCTCCCGCGGGCTCAGTTCGAGCATGAAGTAGCAGTCCTCCACCGAGCCGGCGCCCAGGTAGTAGGTCTTGTAGTACTGGCTGCTGAAGAAGTCGTCCGGGGCGATCTCGCCGAGGGTGTAGAAGCCCTCGGCCAGGCCCTGGTCCACCGCCAGGCAGAACGGGTCCAGCAGGTAGCCACGGGAGAAGTAGCGTTCGAGCAGCAGCTCGCGGTTGCCGGGCGGTATGCCGCGCTCATGGAGCAGGGTGGGGGCGCTGCCGATGCGCTCCAGGCTGACCATCACCGACTCGATCGGCACCAGGCTGGCGAGGGCGTCCAGCAGGCGGCCGGGGAACGCCTCGGTGCCGCAGCTGGCGATGGCACCGGCGAGGAGTCGGTGCCAGTCCTGCAACCTGTCCAGTTCCACCTGCTGCACCTGTGTCGTCGCCCCGGCTCGCTGAGTTCGCGGCAGCATACCCCAGGGAAAAGGCGACGCCGAGCGTGGGGCCGTACCCTCAAATGGGGTATGTCCGTAGCGGGAGCGGCTGCCTAGGCTCGGGGCATCAACCAGCAGGAGTCCCCCCGATGTCCGTGTCCGTCCCGTTGCCGCCGCCCACCCGTGAACAGGCCCGCCTGGCGGCCCTGGACCGTGCCCACTACCTGCACGGCTACCACCTGTTCGACGAGCACCGCGTGCTCGATTCCCTGCAGATCGCCGGAGGGGAGGGCGCCTACATCCACGACCTGGCCGGCAACCGCTACCTGGATGCGGTGGGGGGCATGTGGTGCACCAACATCGGCCTGGGGCGCGAGGAGATGGTCGAGGCCATCGCCGAGCAGGCGCGCCAGCTCGCCTACTCCAACCCCTTCTGCGACATGGCCAACCCCCGGGCGGTGGAGCTGTGCGCCAAGCTGGCGGAGCTGGCGCCCGGAGACATCGACCACGTCTTCCTCACCACCGGCGGCTCGACTGCCGTCGATACCGCCATCCGCCTGGTGCACTACTACCAGAACTGCCGGGGCCTGCCGCAGAAGAAGCACATCCTCAGCCGTCGCCACGCCTACCACGGCTCCACCTACCTGGGCATGTCCCTCGGCGGCAAGCAGGTGGACCGCGAGAGCGGCTTCGACTTCATCCAGGACGGCATCCACCACCTCAGCGGGCCCTATCCCTACCGCGCCCCCGCAGGCATGAGCGAGGCCGACTACCTGGAAAGCCTGGTGGCCGAGTTCGATGACGCCGTGCGCGCAGTGGGGGCGGACAAGGTCGCGGCCTTCATCGCCGAGCCGGTGTTCGGCTCCGGCGGCGTGATGGTGCCGCCGGAGGGCTACCACGCCCGCATCTGGGCGCTGTGCCAGCGCTACGACATCCTCTACATCGCCGACGAGGTGGTCACCTCCTTCGGTCGCCTCGGGCACTTCTTCGCCAGCGAGGCGGTGTTCGGCATCCAGCCGGACATCATCACTACCGCCAAGGGCCTGACCTCGGGCTACCAGCCGCTGGGCGCGTGCCTGTTCTCCGAGCGCATCTGGTCGGTGATCGCCGCGCCGGATCAGGGCCGCTGCTTCACCCACGGCTTCACCTACTCCGGGCACCCGGTGGCCTGCGCGGCGGCGCTGAAGAACATCGAGATCATCGAGCGGGAGGGGCTGCTGGCCCACGTCGAAGACGTCGGCCGCTATTTCGAAGCGCAGCTACGCACCTTGCTGGACCTGCCCATGGTGGGGGACGTGCGCGGCATCCGCTTCATGGCCTGCGTCGAGTTCGTGGCCGACAAGGCCAGCAAGACCCTGTTCCCCGAGGCGCTGAACATCGGCGAGTGGGTCCACCTGCGGGCGCAGAAGCGCGGCCTGCTGGTGCGGCCGATGGTGCACCTGAACGTCATGTCGCCGCCGCTGATCCTCACCCGCGAGCAGGTCGACTTCATCGTCCGCGTGCTGCGCGAAAGCATCATCGAAACCCAGGAGGACCTGAAACAGGCCGGTCACTGGTAGCGCCGCTGCGGCGCACCCGCGCCGCCCACTCCCCTGCAGAGGAAAGCCCCCCCGATGGACGACAACAAGAACAAGGTCCTGCGCTTTCGTGATGTCACGCTGTTCACCGTCTCGGCCATGCTGTTCATGGACCAGATCGCCCTCGCCGCGTCGCTCGGCTCCACCAGCCTGTTCTGGTGGGGCTACGTGCTCCTGCTGCTGTTCATCCCCATGGGGCTGATGACCGCCGAGCTGGGCACTACCTTCCCCGGCAGTGGCGGTGTCTACCACTGGGTGCGCCTGGCCTTCGGGTCGCGCTGGGGTGCCCGGCTGTCGTGGATGTACTGGGCCAACAACGCCCTGTGGATGCCCTCGGTCTACATCCTCTTCGCCGCCATGCTCAGCGAGTTCTTCCTGCCCGGGTTGGGGCTGTGGAGCAAGATCGCCATCGGCGTGTTCCTGGCGTTGCTCACCGCCGTGTTCAACGCCATCAACCTGCGCATCGGCAAATGGCTGCCGAACCTGGGGGCGCTGATGAAGCTGGTGGCGGTGCTCGCACTGGGCATCGGCGGCATCCGCTACGGCCTGGAGCACGGCTTTGCCAACGCATTCAACCTGGAGGCGATCCTGCCGTCTTCCGGGGTGCAGTTCGCGGCGCTGGGGGTGATGGTCTACGGCATCATGGGCACCGAACTGGCCTGCTGCAGCGCCCCGGAGATGCGCAACCCGCGCCGCGACATTCCCCGCGCGGTGCTGGTCTCGGGCCTGCTGATCGCCGCCTTCAACGTGTTCGGCACCCTCGGCGTGCTGGCCGCGCTGCCGCCGGAGCAGACCGACGTCACGCAGATCTTCTCCGTGTCGCTCTACCAGATGTACGGCCATGAAGGCCTCGGCGGCGCATTCGCCACCCTGGTGGCCTGCTTCGTGCTCTTCACCCTGTTCACCAACATGGTCACCTGGAGCATGGGCACCAACCGGGCTGCCGTGGCGGCGGCGATGGCCGGGGAGTTGCCGGCGCTGTTCGGCCTGGTCCACCCGCGCTACCGCACGCCCATCGGCCCGGCGCTGCTGGCTTCCGGCGTGAGCATCCTGGTGATGCTGGTGTACGGCCTGGTCGCCGACAGCGCCGAGGAGCTGTTCTGGACCCTGCTGTCCATCTTCGCAATGATTTTCATGATGCCGTACGTGCTGATGTGCCTGGCCTTCATCCGCCTGCGCCTGGCTGACCCCACGCCGCGAGCCTTCCGCCTGCCGCTGGGCAATGCCGCCGCCTGCGCCTGGGCGGGCCTGGTCGGCTTGCACGTGGTGGCCGGCATCGTGCTCTTCGTGGTCACCCCCGGCGAGCCGATGGACTGGGGCAAAGCCTCCAAGATTCTCTGTGGCGTCGGCCTGGCGCTGCTTATCGGCGAAGTGCTGATCCGCGGCCAGGCGTTGCGCCAACTGGCGCCCCGTCCCTTGCTCGGCAGTCGCTGAGGCCGGCACCGACCCTGGGCCTGGCTGACCAGTGGCAGCCGGGCCCGCGTGCCTGCTTGTTGATCGGCCGTTCAGTAGTGGCTAGGCTGCTGCAGCCACCCTGGCCTCGGCCTCGGTGTCACCGTCCGACAACCAGAACAAGAAACGCCCCGGCACGCCGGAGGTGAAAGGTGATGGCGATGGTTCCCCGCGTATTGGTCGTCGATGACGATCCGGTGATTCGTGAGCTGCTGCAGAGCTACCTGGGCGATGAGGGTTACGAGGTGTTCTGCGCGGCCGATGCCGAGCAGGCCGAAGCCGTGCTGGCCAAGACCTCCCACCTCGGCCAGCCCGTGGAGCTGGTGCTGCTGGACGTCCGCCTGCCCGGCAAGGACGGCCTGACCCTGACCCGCGAGCTGCGGGTGCGCTCCGAGATCGGGATCATCCTGATCACCGGGCGCAACGACGAGATCGACCGCATCGTCGGCCTCGAATGCGGCGCCGACGACTACGTGATCAAGCCCCTCAACCCCCGCGAGCTGGTGTCCCGGGCGAAGAACCTGGTGCGCCGCGTCCGCCATGCCCAGGCCGAGCCCGGCCCCGTGCGCCAGGTGCTCAAGCAGTTCGGCGACTGGCTGCTGGACACCGATCGGCGCCGCATCATCGATTCCACCGGCCATGAAACGCTGCTCACCCAGGGCGAGTTCCAGTTGCTCAGCACCTTCCTGCGCAACAGCGGCCACACCCTCAGCCGTGACCAGTTGATGGACCAGATCCGCAACCGCGAATGGCTGCCCAACGACCGCTCCATCGACGTGCTGGTCGGGCGCCTGCGCCGCAAGTTGCGCGATGACCCCGCCGACCCGCAGCTGATCATCACCATCCACGGCGCCGGCTACCTGTTCACCGCCACCCCCAGCGAGGCCTGAGCGTGCGCTGGCTGGCACTCCTGGCCTGGGGCTGGTGCAGCCTCGGGCTGGCGGCCGAGACCCTGCGCTATTGCGACTACCCGGTGTACCCGCCCGTGTCCTGGAGCGATGGCCAGGCCGTGCGCGGCCTGGCGCCCCAGGTGGTGAAGCGGGTGCTCCAGGAGCTGGGCTACGAGATGCAGGTTGTGGTCCTCGGCAACTGGAAGCGCTGCCTGATGGATGCCGCCAGCGGCCGCGTCGACCTGGTGCTGGCCTACCGCACCGGGGAGCGCCAGCACTACCTGGCGTTCGCCGAGGCGCCGGTGCTGCGGGAGGAGGTCGCGCTGTTCTACAACCGCCACAAGCCCCTGGCGGTGAAGCGCCTGGCCGACCTCGCCGGCTACCGTGGCGGGCTGCTGTTCGGGGAAAGCTACGGTACCGAGTTCGACCGCTTCGTCACCCGCCAGGGGCGCATCGAATACGTCTCGGACAGCCGGCAGAACTTCGGCAAGCTGATCCGCCAGCGCATCGACTTCATCCCCTACGAGCGGCGCACCGGGCGGCTGTTCGTGGCGGGCATGCCGGGCGGCGAGGCCATCGTCGATGCGCCCGAGCCCCTGGCGGTGGACTACCTGCGGCTGGCCGTGTCGCGGCGTTCGCCGCTCCTGGCGCGGCTCGACGACATCGACCGCATCCTGCTGGCGCTGCAGGCCGACGGCAGCCTGCAGCGCTGGCTGGAAGAGAGCGAGCGCGACTACCGCACCCAGGGGCGCCCCCTGGAGGGCACCTCTAAAAACGTAGGCGAGGCCGTCAGTGCAAGGCAAAAACAGGCGAAAAAGCGCAGTTTACGCAGTGTAAATGAGCACTTTGAGCCTGTTTTTAACGCAGCAATGGCAACGCAGGTAGTTTTTAGAGATGCCCTGGAGGCGCCATGAAGGCCTGGCATGCCCCCGGACCGCTGGCCCGGCGCCTGCTGCAGCGGGTCCTCGGCTTCAGCCTGTGCGTCACCCTGCTGGCCGGTGCGGTGCAACTGGGCCTGGAATACCAGCGCGAGATGCAGGCCATCGAGCAGCGCCTGGAACTGATCCGCAGCGGCTACCTGGCCAGCTTCGAGCGCAGCCTCTGGGACCTCGACCAGGCCCAGCTCAAGGTGCAGTTGCGTGGGCTGGTGGATTTCCCCGATGTCGCCTGGGCGAGCCTCGCCAGCGAGGATTTCACCCTGGTCCAGGGCGACATCCAGGTGCCCGGCCCGGTGCGTGTGGAGCATTTCCCCCTCGACTACCAGCCGCCGGACGGTGAGCGCCGTCACCTGGGCGAGTTGACCCTGGCCACCGATCTTGGGGCTATCCACCGGCGCCTCTGGCAGAGCGGCCTGGACGGGCTGCTGTGGATGGGCCTGTTCCTCTGCGGTCTTGCCGTGGCCCTGAGCCTGCTGTTCCACAGCCTGGTGACGCGGCACCTGGAGCGCATGGCCGGCTTTGCCCAGCGCATGGCCGAAGGCGACCTGCAACAGCCGCTGCACCTGGACAAGCGCGCCCGGCCCCGGCCGGACGAGCTCGACACCGTGGCCCAGGCCCTCGACACCATGCGCCAGGCCCTGGGGCGCGAGCGCAGCGAGCTGCAGCGCCAGGTCGAACGGCGTACCGCCAGCCTGCAGCGGGCCAAGGAGGAAGCCGAGGCCGCGAACGAGGCGAAGATGCGCTTCCTGGCGACCATGAGCCACGAGATCCGCACACCGCTCAACGGCATCCTCGGCATGGCCGAACTGCTGCGCGACGCCGACCTGGGCACGCTGGAGCGCAAGCGCCTGCACGCCCTGCACAAGGCCGGGGAGGGGTTGCTGGCGGTGCTCGACGAAGTCCTGCTGTTCGCCCGCCTGGAAGACGGGGTGAGCCTGCCGGAGGCCGTCGAGTTCGACCTGGGCGAGCTGCTGGACGAGGTGCTGACGCTGCTGGAGCCCCGCGCCGAGGCCAACGGCACCGTGCTCTCGCTGCGCCTGGACCCGACGGTGAACCGCCGCTGCCGAGGGGCCGAGCAGTTCCTCCGCCAGGTGCTGAGCAACCTGCTGGCCAACGCCGTGAAGTTCACCGCCGATGGCGATGTACGGGTGGAGGTGACCGCCACCCCGGCCCAGGGCGCGGCCCAGCGCGTGCGTTTCGTGGTCAGCGACAACGGCATCGGCATCCCCGAGGCGGCCCAGGCGCGGATCTTCGAGCGCTTCGTCCAGGCCAGTGACGACGTCACCCGTCGCTATGGCGGCAGCGGCCTGGGGCTGGCCATCAGCAAGCGGCTGGTGGACGCCATGGGCGGGCAGATCGGCTTGCACAGTCGGGAAGGCGAGGGCAGTCGCTTCTGGTTCGACATCGACCTGCAGCCCGCGACGTCGCCGGTCGCCCGACCGCAGGGCAATGCGCCCGTGGGTCGTGCCCTGCAGGTGCTGCTGGTGGAGGACGTGGCACTGAACCGCGACGTGGCCCAGGGGCTGCTGGAGCGGGAGGGCCACCCGGTGCAGGTCGTGGAGGACGCCCAGCCGGCGCTGGATGCCTGCCGCCAGCAGGCGTTCGACCTCATCCTGCTGGACATGCACCTGCCGGGCATGGACGGCATCGAGCTGTGCCGGGCGATCCGCCGGCAGGCGGACGGACTCAACCGGGCGACGACCATCCTTGCCTTCACCGCCAGCGTCCAACCGGCCAGCGTCCGCCGCTACTTCGAGGCGGGCATGCAGGGCGTGCTGGCCAAGCCCCTGCGCCTGGACGCCCTGCGTCGTGCACTGGCCATGCCCGGCACCCCGCCGCCGGACGAGGCGGACGACGGAGCCGCACTCGACACCCGGCTGCTGGCCACCCACCGCGAACTGCTGGGGGAGAACCGCCTCGCCGCGCTGGTCGGCGCCCTGCGCCAACTGCTGGCCGAGCAGATGCCCCTGCTGCACGAAGCCATCCGCGCCGACGACCGGGACGAAGTCGCCGGCCTGGCCCACCGCCTTGCCGGCAGTTGCCGGTCACTGGGTTGGCGTGGCCTGGGGAACGGCCTGGCGGCCCTGGAGGCCGCTGCCCTGGCGGGCGAGGCGCTGCAGGGCTGGAGCGAGCGCCTGGACCGGGAGCGGGCGGCGGTCGAGGCGCAGATGCAACAGCTCGCCTGAAACTGTTGCGGTTTAGAGCAAACACTCAAGCGCAGTACTTTCGGGAGTTTTCGCCGTCTCCCTAGGGTGGGTTTTGCTCCGCTCTACCCACGAAACGTCGTGCGCACTAGGTGGTGGTGCGTCGGCAAAGAAAGGTGGGGCAGCCGCCAAATGCCCCCTTTCAGGAGGCCGAGCGGAATCGTCGTTACAGGGGGTGAGCGACATGGATGTCGCGAGAGCCGCGATGGGCCAGGGATGGCCCTTCGCGGCGTGCCCCGGGAACGACGATGAAGCGAGGGAAGTCTGGCGATAGCCAGACCCGTATGTCGGGGGCGAGTTTTTTGGTTCCTTTTCACCGGGCTGGCGCTCCAGCGATTGGAAAAGGGACTCGCCCGGGGGGGCGAAACCAAAAACACCAGCAAAGCTCGGCAATCAACTGGGCGGGAAAGCTTCTCGCAACACCTGACGCGGGAAGAGCCAGACAAAAATTACCCATAGAGCTCGATAACCAGTTCGACTAGACGTCGCTATACGGAAGGCCTCCTTAGGCGAGACAGCTTCATTACAGCTTTTTACAACTTCGATCCCGGCGATCAACGGCGCCTTACATCTCCTTCGAATAATCCGGCGGTATCCGTGCTCGAGCCACGGCCTCTGATCGATTGGAGATAACAACAATGACCCAACGTAGAGTTCCGCTCACCCGCACCCGCCGTTCCCCGGAGGTGCGCCATGTCTGAGACCCATCACGCCGGCAGCGGCGAGAAAATCCAGCTCACCCGCGCGCTCAAGAGCCGGCACATCTTCATGCTCTCGCTCGGCGGGGTGATCGGCACCGGCCTGTTCATGGGCTCGGGCGTCACCATCGGCTCCGGTGGCCCGATGGGCGCCATCCTCGCCTACCTGGTCGCCGGCCTGCTGATGTACCTGGTGATGGTCTGCCTCGGCGAACTGTCGGTGCAGATGCCGGTCTCCGGCTCGTTCCAGGCCCATGCCACGCGCTTCATCGGCCCGGCCACCGGCTTCATGATCGGCTGGGTCTACTGGATGAGCTGGGCCTCCACGGTGGGCCTGGAGTTCACCGCCGCCGGGATGCTGATGACGCGCTGGTTCCCGGATGTCCCCATCTGGGTGTGGTCAGGGCTGTTCGTGGTGGTGCTGTTCTCCCTCAACGCCCTGGCGACCCGGGCCTTCGGCGAGGCCGAGTACTGGTTCTCCGGCATCAAGGTGGCGGCCATCCTGGTGTTCATCCTGGTGGGGCTGCTGGCGGTGTTCGGCGCCATTCCCCTCGAAGGCCAGGCAGCGGCGCCGGGCCTGGCCAACCTGGTGGGCGATGGCCTGTTCCCCAACGGGCTGGCTGCCGTGTTCGCGGTGATGATGACGGTGGTCTACGCCTTCCAGGGCTGCGAGATCATGGGCGTCGCCGCCGGCGAGACCGACCAGCCGGAGAAGAGCATCCCCCAGGCGGTGCGCAACGTGGTCTTCCGCGTGCTGATCTTCTACGTGCTGGCCATCGGCGTGCTGGCCGCCATCGTCCCCTGGAGGGAGGCAGGGCTGATGGAGAGCCCGTTCGTCCAGGTGTTCGACAAGGTGGGCATTCCCTATGCCGCCGACCTGATGAACTTCGTGATCCTCACGGCGATCCTCTCCGTGGGCAACTCCGGGCTTTATGCCTCCACCCGCATCCTCTGGGCCATGTCCAAGACCGGCATGGCGCCGCGCCAGTTGTCGAAGCTGAGCGCCCGGGGCGTGCCGCTGTATGCGCTGCTGATCACCCTGTGCTTCGCCCTGCTGTCGCTGCTGACCAGCATCGTCGCCGCCGACACCCTGTTCATGGTGCTGATGGCGGTGAGCGGCATGGCCGGCACCGTGACCTGGATCGTCATCGCCTACGCCCAGTACCGCTTCCGTCGCGAACACATGGCCAAGGGCGGCACCCGGGCCGATCTGAAGTACTCGGCGCCGTTGTTCCCGCTGGTGCCGCTGGCCTGCATCGCCATCTGCTGCTCGCTGTTCGTCTTCCTCGCCCTGGACCCCACCCAGCGGCCGTCGTTGTACTGGGGCTTCGGTTTCATCGCTGTGTGCTACGGCGCCTACTTCCTGATCCGCCGCAGGCGTGGTGGTGATGTGGGGGAGGAGATCGTTCCCAGCATCGGCTGACCCTCTGTGTGACGACCAAGGCCCCGCAGTGCGGGGCCTTTTTCATGGCGTAAGGATCTTTGTTCGAAGTTGTAACGCTGCCGGAGGCCAGCGTCCTTCTCTTGCCCTTCGGCGCCAGGGCTGGCGCGTTCCGGCGGCTTTGCACGCTTCGTTACAGGCGGCTGCCGGGGTGGATTGTGGTCTTGTTGAACGACTGTTTAGCATGAGGCCACGCATTCGCCTCCACACAATCAACGACAAGAACGAGGGCCGCATGACACAGCCATCCCCGCTCAGCCGGGTCCAGGGCGGTATCGCCTGGATCACCCTGAACCGCCCTGCACAGCGCAACGCGCTGGACATCCCCACGCTCAAGCACCTGCTGGCCCTGCTGGACGCCCATGAGGCCGACCCGGCGGTGCGCGTCATCGTGCTGACCGGCGAGGGCCGCAGCTTCTGTGCCGGCGCCGACCTCGCCGAATGGGCCGAGGCCGAAGCCCGGGGCGAGCTGGAGACCTACGGCTGGACCGAAACCGCCCACGCCCTGATGCGCCGCCTGCATGGCCTGGACAAGCCGACCATCGCCGCCGTCAACGGCACCGCCGTGGGCGCGGGGATGGACCTGGCGCTGTGCTGCGATTTCCGCATCGCTGGCGCCTCCGCGCGCTTCAAGGCCGGCTACACCGGCATGGCCTACTGCCCGGACGCCGGCGCCAGTTGGCACCTGCCGCGCCTGATAGGCAGCGAAGCGGCCAAGCGCCTGCTGTTCCTCGACGAGCTGTGGAACGCCGAGCGCGCGCTGAATGCCGGCCTGGTCGGCGAAGTGGTTGCCGATGAACACCTGCTGGAACAGGTCGGCGAATTCGCCGCGCGCCTGGCCGCCGGGCCGACCTTCGCCTTCGCCCAGACCAAGCGCCTGATGCGCGATGGCGCCAGCCGCACCCTGGCCCAGCAACTGGAGGCCGAGCAGGCCGCCGGGCTGCTCTGTGGCCGCAGTGAGGATGCCGCCGAGGCGCTGCGCGCCGTGGCCGAGAAACGTTCCCCCCAATTCAACGGCCGTTGACGGCTGCAGGTGATGCCATGGATTTTCAACTGACCCAGGAACAGGACATGCTCGTCGAGGCGGTCAAGGCCTTCGTCGAGAAAGAGCTGCTGCCCCACGAGGAAGACGTGGACCGCGCCGACGCCGTGTCCCCGGAGCTGGCCGCGCAGATTCGCGGCAAGGCCATCGCTGCTGGTTTCTACGCCTTCAACATGCCCGAGGACGTCGGCGGCGGTGGCCTGGACTACCTGTCCCAGGCGCTGGTCGAGCGCGAGCTGTCCAAGGTGTCCTGGGCGCTGCATGTGTTCGTTGCGCGCCCGTCGAAGATCCTCATGGCTTGCACCGGCGCGCAGATCGGCGACTACCTGCTGCCCTGCGTGCAGGGCGAGAAGATCGACTGCTTCGCCCTCACCGAGCCGGGCGCCGGTTCCGACGCCAACGCCATCAAGACCCGCGCCGTGCGTGACGGCGACGACTTCATCATCAACGGCGCCAAGCACTTCATCAGCCACGCCGGGCATGCCGACTTCGCCATCGTCTTCGCGGTGACCGACACCTTCGAGCGCAACGGCAAGAAGCGCAACGCCGTGACCGCCTTCCTGGTGGACAAGGGCACCGCCGGCATGACCGTGCGCCGGGGGCCGAAGTGCGTGAGCAACAAGGGCTACCACACCTACGAAATCTTCTTTGATGACTGCCGCGTGCCGGCCTCCAAGGTCCTCGGCGAAGTGGACAAGGGCTGGGAAGTGGCCAACGCCTGGCTCACTGCTGGCCGCGTGATGGTCGCCGCCAACTGCGTCGGCCAGGCCCAGCGCGCGCTGGACCTGGCGCTGCAGTGGTCCGCCGACCGCAAGCAGTTCGGCCAGCCCATCGGCAGCTACCAGGGCATTTCGTTCAAGCTCGCTGACATGGCCACGCAGATCCGCGCCGCCGAGCTGATGACCCTGCACACCGCCTGGAAGATGGACCGCGGCACCATGAGCGACGGCGAGGCCGGCATGGCCAAGCTGTTCGCCAGTGAAGTGCTGGGCAAGGTGGCCGACGAGACGGTGCAGATCTTTGGCGGCATGGGCCTGATGGACGAAGGGCCGGTGGAGCGCATCTGGCGCAACGCGCGCATCGAGCGCATCTGGGAAGGCACCTCGGAGATCCAGCGCCACATCATTTCCCGCGAACTGCTGCGTCCGCTGCTGCGCTGAGGCCCGTGCCATGAAACGCGAAAACCTCCAGCGCCTGCTGGCGCCCCGTCACCTAGCCTTCATCGGTGGCCGCAGCATGGCGCGCGCGCTCAAGCGCTGCGCCGAAGGCGGCTTCGCCGGACCGATGTGGCTGGTCAACCCGCAATACGACGAACTCGAAGGCGTGCCCTGCGTGCGCACCATCGCCGAATTGCCCGAAGGGCCGGACGCAGTGTTCGTCGCCACCCATCGCGAGCTGACCCAGCAGGCCGTCGCCGAGCTGGCCGCCAAGGAGGCCGGTGGCGTCATCTGCTACGCCTCCGGCTTCGCCGAGACCGGCGCCGAAGGCGAAGCCCTGCAACGCCGCCTGCTCGCCAGCGCCGGCGACATGGCCCTGCTGGGCCCCAACTGCTACGGCTTGCTCGACTACCTGCACGGCGCCGCGCTGTGGCCGGTGGCCCACGGCGGGCAGCGGGTGGAGAAGGGCGTGGCGGTGCTCACCCAGAGCGGCAACTTCGCCTACAACCTGTCCATGAGCGACCGCTCGCTGCCCATCGCCTACATGGCCTCGGTGGGCAACCAGGCGCAGCTGGGCGTGGCCGAACTGATGGACGTGCTGCTGGATGAGCCGCGCGTCACCGCCATCGGCCTGCACCTGGAAGGGCTCAGGAACGTCCCCGGCTTCGCCCGCGCGGCTTACAAGGCGTTGCACAAAGGCATCCCGCTGATCGCCCTGAAGACCGGCGTGTCGCAGATCGGCGCCGAACTGGCGCTCAGCCACACCAGCTCCCTGGCCGGCTCCGATGCGCTGTACGACGCGCTGTTCGAGCGCCTCGGGGTGATCCGCGTCAGCGGCCCGGTGAGCTTCATCGAAACCCTCAAGGCGGCCGCCTGCGGCAACCTGCCGGCCGGTCCGCGCCTGGCGGCGCTGGCCTGCTCCGGTGGCGACGCCGGGCTGATCGCCGACTACGCCGAGCGCAACGGCCTGGCCCTGCCCAAGCTGGTCGACGCTCAGCGCGCCGAGCTGGCCCAGGTGCTGCCGGACTACGCCAACATCGCCAACCCGCTGGACTTCACCACTGCCATCTGGGGCGACGGCCCGGCGCTGGAGTGCATGCTCGACAGCGCCCTGCAGACCGACGCCGATGCCGCCCTGCTGGTGCTGGATTACCCCGGCGAGGAAACCGGCGAGCGCCCGCAGTGCGACCTGCTGCTGGAGCTTTACTGCGCGGCGCTGGAGCGCCACGGCAAGGTGGGCTTCATCGCCTCTGCGTTGCCGGAGCTGCTGCCCAGGCCGGCCCGTGAACGGCTGCATGCCCACGGCGTCGCGGCATTGCAAGGCGTGGAAGACGGCCTCGCCGCCTGGGGGCGCATCGCCCATTACCGCCAGCGCCGCGACGCGCTGCTGGCCCGTGGCGAAGCTGCCCTGGTGCCGCTCTGCCCGCAGGCGCTGGAAGGTGAAGGCCGGCTGCTGGACGAGTGGCAATCCAAGCAGGCACTGAAAGCCTTTGGCCTGCCGCTGCCGCGCGCAGCGTTGAGCACCCCGGCGCAAGCCCGCGAAGCGGCCGCCGATGTCGGCTTCCCATTGGCGCTGAAAGTGGTCAGCGCGCAACTGCCGCACAAGACCGAGGCCGGCGGCGTGGCGCTCAACCTGCGCAACGAGGCCGCGCTGGAAGCGGCGCTGTTCGACATGCGCGCGAGCATCGCCCGCCACGCGCCCGGCGTGCCCTTCGAACAGGTGCTGCTGGAGCGCATGGCCAACCCGCCATTGGCCGAGCTGATCGTCGGCATCAAGCGCGAGAACGGCTTCGGCCTGGCGCTGGTGCTGGGTGCCGGCGGCATCCTCGTCGAGTTGCTCAAGGACAGCCGCAGCCTGCTGCTGCCCACCACCGATGCGGCGATCCGCGATGCCTTGCTCAGCCTGCGCAGTGCGCCGCTGCTCACTGGCTTTCGCGGGCGCCCGGCGGTGGACCTGGAGGCGCTGGTGGAAGCCATCCGCGCGGTGGCCGACTACGCCTGCGAACACGTGGACAGCCTGCTTGAGCTGGACGTGAACCCGCTGCTGGCGGACGCCGAAGGCGCCGTGGCGGTGGATGCACTGATCCGCCTCGCCGAATGACCGTCACGCTTCAGCCCTTGGGGAGACCACCCATGCAACAGACCACACCTCTCACCGGCGGCCAGGCCCTGGTCCGCCTGCTGGCCAACTACGGGGTCGACACCGTGTTCGGCATTCCCGGTGTACACACCCTGGAGCTGTACCGGGGCCTGCCCGGCAGCGGCATCCGCCACGTGCTGACCCGCCACGAGCAGGGTGCCGGCTTCATGGCCGACGGCTATGCGCGGGTCAGTGGCAAGCCGGGCGTGGCCTTCATCATCACCGGGCCGGGGGTGACCAACGCCGCCACCGCCATCGGCCAGGCCTACGCCGACTCGATCCCGCTGCTGGTGATCTCCAGCGTCAACCACACCGCGAGCCTCGGCAAAGGCTGGGGCTGCCTGCACGAGACCCAGGACCAGCGCGCGATGACCGCGCCGATCACCGCGTTTTCCGCCGTCGCCCTGAGTGCCGAGGATTTGCCCGAGCTGATCGCCCGCGCCTACGCCGTGTTCGACAGCGAGCGCCCGCGCCCGGTGCACATCTCCGTCCCGCTGGACGTGCTGGCCAACCCGGTCGCCCGCGACTGGACCCATGAGGTGGTGCGCCGTGCCGGCCGTGGCCAGCCCTGCGCCGCCGCGCTGCGGCAGGCTGTGGATAAACTCCAGGCCGCCCGGCGCCCGATGATCATCGCCGGCGGCGGTGCGCTGCAGGCCGCCGATGCCCTGGCCGCGATGAGCGAGCGCCTGGCCGCGCCGCTGTTCACCAGCGTCGCCGGCAAGGGCCTGCTGGCGCCGGAAGCGCCGCTCGCCGCTGGCGCCACCCTGTGCACCCAGGCCGGTTGGGACATGATCGCCGAGGCCGATGTGGTGCTGGCCATCGGCACCGAGATGGCCGACACCGATTACTGGCGCGAGCGCCTGCCGCTGTCCGGCGAGGTGATCCGCGTCGACGTCGACTCGCGCAAGTTCAACGACTTCTACCCGTGCGCCGTGGCGCTGCTGGGGGATGCGAGGGCCACCGCCGAGGCGTTGCTCGCCGCGCTGCCGGCTGCCGCCCGGGATGCGGCCAGCGCCCGCGCGCGCATCGGCCGGCTGCGTGAGCAACTGGAGGCCAGCCATGCCCCGTTGCAGCGCATCCACCAGGCGATCCTCGAACGCATCGCCCAGGCGCTGCCGGACACCGCCTTCATCGCCAGCGACATGACCCAGCTGGCCTACAGCGGCAACTACCTGTTCCCCAGCCGGGCGCCGCGCAGCTGGCTGCACCCCACCGGCTACGGCACCCTCGGCTACGGCGTACCGGCCGGCATCGGCGCCAAGTTCGGCGCGCCGGAGCGCCCCGGCCTGGTGCTGGTGGGCGACGGCGGCTTCCTCTACACCGCCCAGGAACTGGCCACCGCCACCGAGGAGCTGGACAGCCCGCTGGTGGTGGTGCTGTGGAACAACGATGCGCTGGGGCAGATCCGCGACGACATGCTCGACCTGGACATCGAGCCCATCGGCGTGCTGCCGCGCAACCCGGATTTCGCCCTGCTCGGCCGCGCCTACGGCTGCGAGGTGCGCCAGCCACAGAGCCTGGACGCACTGGAACAGGACCTGCGCGAGGGCTTCCGCCATCCAGGGGTGACCCTGATCGAGCTGAAACACGCCTGCGCCCAACAGGCCCGCTGACCCAAGGAGCTGCCCATGCGCTACTCGAACTTCACCCAACGCATCGCCGGCGACGGTGCCGCCGCCTGGGACATCCACTACCGCGCCCTGGCGCGTATGGAGCAGGGCGACGACATCCTGCTGCTGTCCGTTGGCGATCCGGACTTCGACACGCCGGTGCCCATCGTGCAGTCGGCCATCGACAGCCTGCTGGCCGGCAACACCCATTACGCCGACGTGCGCGGCAAGCGTTCGCTGCGCGAAGCCATCGCCCGTCGTCACAGCCAGCGCAGCGGCCAGGCCGTCACCGGCGATGACGTGGTGGTGCTGGCCGGCGCCCAGTGCGCGCTCTACGCCGTGGCGCAATGCGTGCTCAACCCCGGCGATGAAGTGATCGTCGCCGAGCCGATGTACGTCACCTACGAGGCGGTGTTCGGGGCCTGTGGCGCCACCGTCGTGCCGGTCCCGGTGCGCTCCGAGCACGGCTTCCGCGTGCAGGCCGAGGACGTGGCGGCGCGGATCACCCCGCGTACCCGCGCCCTGGCGATCAACAGCCCGCACAACCCCTCCGGCGCCAGCCTGCCGCGCACCACCTGGGAAGCACTCGCCAAGCTGTGCGTGCAGCACGACCTGTGGATGATCTCCGACGAGGTCTACAGCGAGCTGTTGTTCGAGGGCGAGCACATCAGCCCCGCCAGCCTGCCGGGCATGGCCGAGCGCACGGCGACTCTCAACAGCCTGTCGAAGTCCCACGCCATGACCGGCTGGCGCGTGGGCTGGGTGGTGGGGCCGCGGGCGCTCTGTGGGCACCTGGAGAACCTGGCCCTGTGCATGCTCTACGGCTCGCCGGACTTCATCCAGGACGCCGCCTGCACCGCGCTGGAGGCCCGCTTGCCGGAGCTGGAGGCCATGCGCGAGGCCTACCGCCAGCGCCGCGACCTGGTGCTCGACTGCCTGGCCGATTGCCCCGGCGTGCGTGCCCTGCGGCCCGACGGGGGCATGTTCGTGATGGTGGACATCCGCGCCACCGGGCTCTCCGCCCAGGCCTTCGCCGACCGCCTGCTGGACGGCCACGGGGTCTCGGTGCTGGCCGGCGAAGCCTTCGGCCCCAGTGCGGCCGGGCACATCCGCCTGGGCCTGGTGCTGGGCGCCGAGCCCCTGCGCGAGGCCTGTCGCCGCATCGCACGCTGCGCGGCCGAGGTGCTTGAGCAGGGTGCGTCCTCTTCCAATGACCCTGCGCGACGGGAGTTCGCATGAATGTATTGATCGTCCACGCTCACAACGAACCGCGCTCCTTCTGCGCCGCGCTGTGCCGGCTCGCCGAGCAGACGCTGCGGGAGCAGGGCCACGCGGTGAAGGTGTCGGACCTGTATGGGATGAACTGGAACCCCGTGGCCAGCGAGGCGGACTTCCTCGAACGGCGCAACCCGGACTATCTGGTGTACGCCCTGGAGCAGCGCGAGGCGGTAACGGCCCGGACCCTGGCCGCCGACATCCGCGAGGAGCTGGACAAGCTGCTGTGGGCGGACCTGGTGATCTTCAACTTCCCGGTCTACTGGTTCTCCGTGCCGGCCATCCTCAAGGGCTGGTTCGACCGGGTGCTGGTCTCCGGCATCTGCTACGGCGGCAAGCGCTTCTACGACCAGGGCGGGCTCGCGGGCAAGCGCGCCTTGCTGACCCTGACCCTGGGCGGGCGCGACCACATGTTCGGCCCGGGGGCGATCCACGGCCCGCTGGAGGACATGCTGCGACCGGTCCTGCGCGGCACGCTGGCTTACACCGGCATGACGGTGCTGCCGCCGTTCGTCGCCTGGCACGTGCCCTATGTGAGCGACGACGTGCGGGCCGGCTACCTGCAGGCGTACCAGGCGCGGCTCGCCGGGATCGAGCAGGACGCAGCGCTGGTCTTCCCCCGTCTCGACCAGTTCGACACGCGGCTGTACCCGTTGCCCGCAGAGGGCTGAACGGTCCAGGAACGAAAAAGCCCGGCATGTGCCGGGCTTTTTCATGGGGCCTGTCAGTCGGCCTTGTTGCGCAGGCTGGCTTCCGCCGCCTTGGCCAGGTCCGGGGGGAGGAAGTCCTTGTCCGGGTCGTAGTCCGCCTTGAGGAAGCCGGCCAGGGCTTCCAGGTCGGCCGGGCTGAGGGTGCCGGCGGCCTGCTTCAGGCGCAGGTTGTCGAGGATGTAGTCGTAGCGGGCGTTGTTGTAGTCGCGCACGGAGCTGTAAAGCTGGCGCTGGGCGTCCAGCACGTCGACGATGTTGCGGGTGCCGACCTGGTAGCCGATTTCAGTGGCTTCCAGGGCGCTCTGGTTGGAGATGATCGACTGCTTGCGGGCCTTCACCTGCTCGACGTCAGTGTTCACCGCGCGGTGGTAGTTGCGGGTGTTCTGCACCACCTGGCGGCGCAGGCTTTCGCGCTGCTGCTCGGTCTGGCTCAGACGCTGGTAGGACTCGCGCACCTGGGAGCTGGTCAGGCCGCCGCTGTAGATCGGGATGTTCAGTTGCAGGCCGATGGTGCGCTGCTCGACATCGCTGCCGTAGCGCACGGCGCTGTTGCCGCTGTTGGTGAAGCCGAGGCTGTCGTTGTCACCCTTCTGGTACTGGGCGACGGCATCCAGGGTCGGGGCGTGGCCGGACTTGCGCTGGCGCAGGGTTTCCTCGGCGGCGTCCACGGCGTGGTTGCTGGCCTGCAGGTTGAGGTTCTGCTGGGCGGCGGTGTCGACCCAGGCCTTGGCGTCGTTGGGGCTGGGCACCACCACCGGCAGGGTGTGCTGGATGCCTTCGAGGGCGGCGTATTCGCGGTTGGTCAGGGTGATGAGCGCCTGGAAGGCGTCCTCCACGTTGCGCTCGGCGATCATGCGGTTGGCGCGGGCGGTGTCGTAGCCGGCCTGGGCTTCGAGCACGTCGGTCTTGTCCGAGAGGCCCACGTCGAAGCGCTCGTTGGCCTGGTCGAGCTGGCGCTTGAAGGCGGCTTCCTCGGCCTTGGTGGAGGCGAGGTTGTCCTGGGCGCGGAGCACGGCGAAGTAGCCTTCGGCGGTCTGCAGGATCAGGTTCTGCTGGGTCGCCGAGAACTCCAGGGAGGCCTGCTCGGTGCTGGCTTCGGCAGCCTTGAGCTGGAACCAGCGATCAGCGCGGAAGATCGGCTGGCTGAGGCTGGCCTGGTAGACGATGCCGCTGCGCGAGCTGGTGGCCGAGGGCTCGTCCAGCTTGGTGCGGGTGTCGTTGGCGGTGGCGCCGCCACTGATCTGCGGCAGCAGGCCGGCACGTGCCTGGGGCACGGCCTCGCGCTGGGCTTCGAAGTTGGCGCGGGCGGCGGCGAGGTCGGCGTTGTTGTCGACCGCATCCTTGTACACGGTTACAAGGTCCGTCTTGGCTGACAGCGGGGCGTCGGCTGCCCAGGCGGTTCCGGCGAATGCGGAGGCCACGGCAACAGCCAGTGAGAGTCTGCGCAGCATGATCAATCCTGGATTCAGTGGGGTCGGGCAAGGCTACGGGTGCCATGGTACGCGGTCAAGACAACCGCCAGGCGGGCTGAGTGTAGTTTGCCGGACGTTATGTTGCCTGCCCGGAACAATGATGTTCCCGGCGGACTTCCTGACGCGCGGGTCATTTATTTACCGGCGCGGGCTTGGTTTGTGGCGGCGGGGTTGATTAGACTGCGCGAGTTCTTGTCGGGGTGCCTCGAATCGGAGGCTGAGATCGGAAAGTTCCGGATCCCGTTGAACCTGATCAGGTTAAGGCCTGCGTAGGGAACAAGATGTGCCTCTCCCGCCTTGCACTCCGGAGAGGTCCCTCTCGGCACCGGCCCAGGTGCACTCTGCCTTTCAGGTTCGCTCCGACATCACCCAGGAGCCTGCCGATGACCGCAAAACAACAACGAAACCTGAGCGAGAGCGCCCAGGTCGATCAGCAATCCGTCCAGCCGTTTCCCCGTTCCCACAAGGTCTATGTACAGGGCTCGCGCCCCGATATCCGCGTGCCCATGCGCGAGATCGCCCTGGACGTGACCCCTACCGCCTTCGGTGGCGAGATCAACGCGCCGGTGACCGTCTACGACACCTCCGGCCCCTACACCGATCCGACTGTCGCCATTGACGTGCGCAAGGGCCTGGCGGACATCCGCAGCCCCTGGATCGATGACCGCAACGACACCGAGCGCCTTCCGGGCCTGACCTCCGAGTTCGGCCAGCGCCGTCTGGCGGACGCCGAGCTGTCGGCCATGCGCTTCGCCCACGTGCGCAACCCGCGCCGGGCCAAGGCCGGGCACAACGTCACGCAGATGCACTACGCGAAGAAGGGCATCATCACGCCGGAGATGGAGTTCGTCGCCATCCGCGAGAACATGAAGCTGGCCGAGGCCCGCGAGGCCGGCCTGCTTAAGGAGCAGCACCCGGGGCACAGCTTCGGCGCCGCCATCCCGAAGGAGATCACCCCCGAGTTCGTCCGCGAGGAAGTCGCCTGCGGCCGCGCCATCATCCCCGCCAACATCAACCATGTGGAGCTGGAGCCGATGATCATCGGCCGCAACTTCCTGGTGAAGATCAACGGCAACATCGGCAACTCGGCCCTGGGCTCTTCCATCGAGGAAGAGGTGGCCAAGCTGACCTGGGGCATCCGCTGGGGCTCGGACACGGTGATGGACCTGTCCACCGGCAAGCACATCCACGAGACCCGTGAGTGGATCATCCGCAACTCGCCGGTGCCCATCGGCACCGTGCCGATCTACCAGGCCCTGGAGAAGGTCGGCGGCATCGCCGAGGACCTGACCTGGGAGCTGTTCCGCGACACCCTGATCGAGCAGGCGGAGCAGGGCGTGGACTATTTCACCATCCACGCCGGCGTGCTGCTGCGCTACGTGCCGCTGACCGCCAAGCGCGTCACCGGCATCGTCTCCCGTGGCGGTTCGATCATGGCCAAGTGGTGCCTGGCGCATCATCAGGAGAATTTCCTCTACACCCACTTCGAGGAAATCTGCGAAATCATGAAGGCCTACGACGTCAGCTTCTCGCTGGGCGATGGCCTGCGCCCCGGCTCCATCGCCGACGCCAACGACGCGGCGCAGTTCGGTGAGCTGGAGACCCTCGGCGAGCTGACCAAGGTGGCCTGGAAGCACGACGTGCAGACCATGATCGAGGGCCCCGGCCACGTGCCCATGCACCTGATCAAGGAGAACATGGACAAGCAGCTGGAATGCTGCGACGAGGCGCCGTTCTACACCCTCGGCCCGCTGACCACCGACATCGCCCCCGGCTATGACCACATCACCAGCGGCATCGGCGCCGCGATGATCGGCTGGTTCGGTTGCGCCATGCTTTGCTACGTCACGCCCAAGGAGCACCTGGGCCTGCCGAACAAGGATGACGTGAAGACCGGGATCATCACCTACAAGATCGCCGCCCACGCCGCCGACCTCGCCAAGGGCCACCCCGGGGCGCAGATCCGCGACAACGCGCTGAGCAAGGCACGCTTCGAGTTCCGCTGGGAGGACCAGTTCAACCTCGGCCTGGACCCGGACACCGCCCGTGCCTTCCACGACGAGACGCTGCCCAAGGAGTCGGCCAAGGTGGCGCACTTCTGCTCCATGTGCGGGCCGAAGTTCTGCTCCATGAAGATCACCCAGGAAGTGCGCGACTACGCCAAGGAGAACGGGCTGACCGATGAGCAGAAGGCCATCCAGGCCGGGTTCGCCGAGCAGTCCGGGCGGTTTCGTGAAGAAGGCTCGGTGATCTACAAACAGGTCTGACCGAGCCGGGCCCGGCGTGCCCCAGGCATCGCCGGCGCCCCGAACCCTCCTCTTTCGCAAGCCGGGCCTGATGCCCGGCTTCGCGCTTTGTGGGGTGAGCCTTGCCAACGTTCAACCGGGGCATCCGCCGCGTGAACAGCGCTCTGCGTGCAGTCGCCTTCAGGCGGGTCAGCCTCGGCCGGGGAAATACTCCGGCTTGAGGATGCCGTTGAGCTGCGGGTAGGGAATGGTCAGCTCCGGGTGCCCGCTGGCGTAGGGCGCGATGCTGTAGACGTCGTACTTCAGCAGCATCGCGCCACGGGCCAGGGTCACGTGCTCGGTGCGCTGAAAGGGCCAGGTGCTGGCGAAGTCGGCGTCCTGGTCCAGCTTGTTGGCCGCCAGCCAGCGCTGGTGCGCCGCTTCCGCCAGCTTCCAGAAGGCTTCTTCCTGGCCGGGCAGCAGCATGTCGCGCAGGGTCAGCACCTGCTCGCGCTTGCGGTCGTAGGTGATGAAGCCGCGTCCCGGCATGCCATGGGCGCCGCCGGTGGCCAGGTAGCTGGAGAGCTCGATGATCGTCAGTTGGTCATGCTGCTCGCGTACCTTGGCCTGCAGGTAGCTGGCCCAGCCGGGTTCGGCACGGGCGAGGAAGTCCCGCTCGTAGGAGGCCAGCGAGGCCGGTAGCGGCGTGCCGGGGGCGTCCTGGGTCATCTGCAGCAGGCGGCGGGTGACCAGGCTTTCCAGCGCCGGTGCGTCGGGGAAGTGCACCACGTCGATGTTCACCAGCGGGCAGCTCTCGCCCTGGCAACCAGGCTTGAGGTGTTCCCAGGCCTGGCGTTCGACCTTCAGGCCCGTGTCGGGCGCAAGGCTCTGGCAGGCGCCGAGCTGGAGGGTGAGGGCGATGAGCGCCAGTTTTTTGCGCAGGGAGAGGGAATCGGTCATCGGATCGGCTGTCTGCTGGACGGTGCGGTTTTCGACTGTTCCCGGTGTCATGAGTTCGCGGCGCCGGGCAAGAAGGGGCGCATGATCCCAGCCCATGGCCCGCCTGCAAAGAGGCTGCGCAAAGCTGAAACGGCAGAGTAGGATGCGCGGACGCAGGACCACCCGAAAGAGCGAGATGCAATGACAGACACCTTCAAACCCGGCCCCGATGCGATCGACGTGATTGAGCGCGAGGTGTGTTTCCGCGGCTTCTACCGCCTGGACCGCCTGCGCCTGCGGCATCGGCAGTTCTCCGGGCAGATGGGCCCCGAACTCAAGCGTGAGCTGTTCGTGCGCCATGATGCCGTCTGCGTGCTGCCCTACGATCCGCGCCGCGATGAGGTGGTGCTCATCGAGCAATTCCGTGTCGGCGCCATGGAGAAGAGCGAGAACCCCTGGATGCTCGAACTGGTGGCTGGCCTGATCGACAAGGCCGAGGAGCCGGAGGAAGTGGCCCGGCGCGAAGCCGTCGAGGAGGCTGATCTGACATTGACCTCCCTCTGGCCCATTACTGCCTACTATCCTTCACCCGGCGGCTCCGACGAATTCGTGCATTTGTACGTAGGCCGCTGCACCGCCGAAGGTGCCGGTGGCGTACACGGTCTGGCAGAGGAAGGTGAGGACATCCGTGTCCATGTGCTGTCCTTCGCCGATGCCCTGGCCGCCTTGCGCGAGGGGCGCATCATCAACGCTGCCGCCATCATTGCCCTTCAGTGGCTGGCGCTGAACCGCGACGAAGTACGGGGGATGTGGACGTGAACCTGTTGCGCGACCGCTACCGTGTGGACCTGGCCGGGCTGCAAGCCGCCTGCGAGGCCAACTACGCCCGGCTGATGCGGTTGCTGCCCCAGATGCGCGAGGCCCAGGCCTCGCGCCGCGTGGCCCTGAGCCAGGGCGAGCACCTGCTGGGGGTGCTGGCGCTGGACGTGGTGGAGGCGTGCCCCTACACCACCACGCTGAAGGTACGCCAGGAGCTGCCGCTGCCGTGGCTGCCGTCCCCGCAGCTGGAGGTTCGCGTGTACCACGACGCGCGCATGGCCGAGGTGGTCGCCGCCGAGAACGCACGGCGCCTGCGCAGCTTCTACCCCTACCCCAATGTCGACATGCACCAGCCGGACGAGAAGAGCCAGCTGAACCTCTTCCTGGGCGAGTGGCTGTCCCACTGCCTGGCCTGTGGTCACGAAGTCGAACCCGTCGTCCTGTAGGAAACTTCTTTCCGCCCATCTCCCGGGGCGCGCTAACTGTGAACCATTCCCGGTTCTCGGGTTTACCACGTCACGCCTGTGCCACCATAATTCGTGGCATTCACCCCCAGGAGACTGTCTTGTCCAGCGCGAACCGCCACGCCGCTGCTCCTTCGGTCCTGCTCGTGCAGTTGTCCGACAGCCACCTCTTCGCCGAAGAAGAAGGACGGCTGCTGGGCATGAATACGCACGACAGCCTGAGCCGCGTCATCGACCAGGTGCTGGAGGAACAGCCCGCCATCGACCTGGTGCTGGCCACGGGGGACCTGTCCCAGGACGGCAGTCCCGAGTCCTATGTCCACTTCCGTGATCTCTGCGCCCGCATCCCCTCGCCGTGCCGCTGGTTCCCCGGCAATCACGACGAGGTCCAGGTGATGGAGCAGGTGTGCCGCGGCAGCGACCTGCTGCAGCCAGTGATCGACTTCCCCGCCTGGCGCGTGGTGCTGCTGGATTCCACCATCGGCGGCGCCGTGCCCGGGCATTTCCCGCCGGCCCAACTGGCCCTGCTGGAGCAGGCGCTGACCGAAGCCGGCGATCGCCATGTGCTGGTGAGCTTCCACCACCACCCGGTGCCCATCGGATGCCGCTGGATGGACCCCATCGGCGTCCTCAACCCGGACGCCCTGTTCGAGGTGCTGGCGCGTTTCAGCAATGTACGCGGCGTACTCTGGGGCCATGTGCACCAGGAGTTCGACCAGTTGCGTGACGGCGTGCGTCTGCTGGCCTCGCCCTCCACCTGCGTGCAGTTCGCGCCGGGGAGCGAGGAGTTCCAGGTCGGCGGCGAGGCCCCGGGCTACCGCTGGCTCAGGCTGCACGGTGATGGCCGCCTGGAGACCGGCGTGTCGCGGGTCACCGGAATCGATTTCGAAGTGGACTACAGCGTCAAAGGTTATTGACCTTGGCGCCGAGGCACGGCAAGAAGTACGACTGCCAGCCACACACCCCAGGACGCCACGTGCCCACCGCCGCCCCCGCCATTCTCTATATCCACGGCTTCAACAGCTCACCCGACTCCCGCAAGGCCCTCCAGCTCAGCGCCCTGATGCAGCGCATGGGGCTGGCCGAGCGGCTGCGCGTGCCGGCCCTGCACCATGACCCGCGCCAGGCCATCGAACAGCTGGAGGCGGCCCTCGCCGAGCTGGGCCGGCCGGTGCTGGTCGGCAGCTCACTGGGCGGCTACTATGCGACCCACCTTGCGGAGCGGCACGGGCTGAAGGCCATCCTGATCAATCCGGCGGTGAACCCGCACCGGCTGTTCGAGGGCCGCCTCGGGCCGCAGAAGAACTATTACAGCGGCGAGGAATGGGAGCTCACCCAGGCCCATGTCGACGCCCTGGCGGCACTGGAAGTGGCTCCCCCGCAGGACGCCAGCCGCTACCAGGTCTGGTTGCAGACCGCCGACGAAACCCTGGACTACCGCGAAGCCGAGCGCTTCTACCGTGCCTGCGCCCTGCGCATCGAGGCGGGCGGTGACCACGGGTTCCAGCGCTTCCCCGCCCATTTGCCGGCCCTGCTGGCGTATGCCGGTTTCCCCGCCCAGCAGTGGCGGGACATCGATTTTTCCGACCTTTGAACGAAAGGGAATCCATGGCCACTTACAACGCAGATGCCATTGAAGTCCTCTCCGGCCTGGACCCGGTGCGCAAGCGCCCGGGCATGTACACCGACACCAGCCGGCCCAACCACCTGGCCCAGGAAGTCATCGACAACAGCGTCGACGAAGCCCTGGCCGGCCATGCCAAGAGCGTCCAGGTGATCCTCCATGAGGACAACTCCCTGGAAGTGATCGACGACGGCCGCGGCATGCCCGTCGACATCCACCCCGAGGAAGGGGTGCCCGGCGTCGAGCTGATCCTCACCAAGCTCCATGCCGGCGGCAAGTTCAGCAACAAGAACTACCAGTTCTCCGGCGGCCTGCACGGCGTGGGCATCTCGGTGGTGAACGCCCTGTCCACCCGTGTGGAGGTGCGCGTCAAGCGCGAGGGCAACGAATACCGCATGGCCTTCGCCGACGGCTTCAAGGCCAGCGACCTGGAAGTCATCGGCAGCGTCGGCAAGCGCAACACCGGCACCAGCGTGCACTTCTGGCCGGACGCCAAGTACTTCGACTCCCACCGCTTCTCCGTCAGCCGGCTGAAGCACGTGCTCAAGGCCAAGGCGGTGCTCTGCCCGGGCCTGCTGGTCACCTTCGAGGACAAGGCCGCCGGCGAGCGCGTCGAATGGCACTACGAGGACGGCCTGCGCTCCTACCTGGTGGACGCCGTCAGCGAATACCTGCGCCTGCCCGACGAGCCCTTCGTCGGCAGCCTGGCCGGTGACAAGGAAGCGGTGGACTGGGCCCTGCTGTGGCTGCCCGAGGGCGGCGAGTCGCTGCAGGAGAGCTACGTCAACCTGATTCCCACGGCCCAGGGCGGCACCCACGTCAACGGCCTGCGCCAGGGCCTGCTGGACGCCATGCGCGAGTTCTGCGAATTCCGCAACCTGCTGCCGCGCGGGGTCAAGCTGGCACCCGAGGACATCTGGGAGCGCATCGCCTTCGTCCTCTCGATGAAGATGCAGGACCCGCAGTTCTCCGGTCAGACCAAGGAACGCCTGTCTTCCCGCGAGGCGGCGGCCTTCGTCTCCGGCGTCGCCAAGGACGCCTTCAGCCTCTGGCTCAACGCCCACCCTGAGCTGGGCCTGCAACTGGCCGAACTGGCCATCAGCAACGCCGGCCGCCGCCTCAAGGCAGGCAAGAAGGTCGAGCGCAAGAAGATCACCCAGGGCCCGGCGCTGCCCGGCAAGCTGGCCGACTGCGCCGGCCAGGACCCGATGCGCGCCGAGCTGTTCCTGGTGGAGGGTGACTCCGCCGGCGGCTCCGCCAAGCAGGCGCGGGACAAGGAGTTCCAGGCGATCATGCCGCTGCGCGGGAAGATCCTGAACACCTGGGAAGTCGACGGCGGCGAAGTGCTCGCCAGCCAGGAGGTCCACGACATTGCCGTGGCCATCGGCATCGACCCCGGTTCCAGTGACCTGTCCCAGTTGCGCTACGGCAAGGTCTGCATCCTCGCCGACGCCGACTCCGACGGCCTGCACATCGCCACGCTGCTCTGCGCCCTGTTCGTGCGTCATTTCCGCCCGCTGGTGGAAGCCGGCCATGTCTACGTCGCCATGCCGCCGCTGTACCGCATCGACCTGGGCAAGGAGGTCCACTACGCCCTCGACGACGCCGAGCGCGACGGCATCCTCGACCGCCTGGCGGCCGAGAAGAAGCGTGGCAAGCCGCAGGTCACCCGCTTCAAGGGCCTGGGCGAGATGAACCCGCTGCAGCTACGCGAAACCACCATGGACCCGAACACCCGGCGCCTGGTGCAACTGACCCTGGACGACGGCAGTCTGACCCACGAGATGATGGACATGCTGCTGGCGAAGAAACGCGCCAGCGATCGCAAGAGCTGGCTCGAATCCAAGGGCAACCTGGTCGAGGTCCAGGTGTGAGGGCGGGCCTGTTCCTCGCCCTGCTGCTGTCCACTCCGTCGCTGTGGGCTGCTGCCTCGGTGGAAGAGCTGCAGTTGGTGGCCGAGTACCCGGTGGCGGGTCTGGATGGCGGTAACCTCTCCGGCCTGGCGCTGTGCGGCAAGGTGCTGCAGAGCGTGTCCGACCGGGTCGATGACCGGCTGTTCGTGCTGGAACCGGTGGATGGTGTCCTGCAGGCGCGTGCGGAAGCCTTCGAGGCACCGCCGCCGCCGGCCAGCGGCCTGCCCTGGGGCGTGCGCACGCGCACCTGGTTCATGAACCTGTTCCGTGGCAACGAGCTGGACCTGGAAGGCATCGCCTGTGATGCCGCCGGCAACCGTTACCTGCTCAGCGAAGCCCATGCCGCCGTGCTGCAGGTTCGCCCGGACGGCACCGCCGACTGGCTGCGCCTGCCGGACAGCCTGGTCCGCCAGGCCCGCGCCAGCGGCATGCTGCTGCACTTCAATGCGCTGCTCGAAGGGATCGCCATCGACCTCGCCGGGGAGCGCCTGTGGCTGGCCGCCGAGCGCGAGCGTCGCGGGCTGATGGTGGTGCACCGCAAGCAGTCCACCTGGTCATGCTCCGGTGGCTGCGTGATCTTCAGCGAGTCCGGCGAGGACACTCCACCGCCGACCCTGGGGCGTGCAGTGCCGATGTCCAAGGACTTCTCCGACCTGTCGCTGTACAAGGGCAAGCTGTTCACCCTGGAACGCCATGCCCACAAGGTCTGCCGCCGCGATCCGGCCAAGGGCCTGGTGGAGCGTTGCTGGTCGTTCGCCGCCGAAGCCCTCACCGAGCCCCGTCGCTACGACGTGGACTGGGGCATGGCCGAGGCGCTGGTGGTCGACGCCGACGGCGCCTGGATCGGCGTCGACAACGGCTCCAGTGTGCGCGCCGATGGCGAGTCGCGCCCGATCGTCTGGCGCTTTGCCAAACCGACCGGAGGCTGGGAAGCGCCATGACCCAGCAGGCGCCGGGCAAGCGTGTGGGCCGGGTGATGCTGGTGCTCGCCTGGGGTATTGCCATGCTCCTGGCCACACATTTCCTCGGCCGCTGGGAAGACGGCAAGCGCAATCCCAACCAGGCGCCCACCTCCACCCATGGCAATGGCTATGTGGAAGTGCGCCTGGCCAGTGGCAGCCAGGGGCATTACCTCGCCAACGGCCGCATCGATGGGCAAGCGGTGACCTTCCTGCTGGACACCGGCGCCACCGCCGTTGCCGTGCCCGAAGCGCTGGCCCGGCGCCTGGCGCTCAAGCGTGGCGAGCCCATCACCCTGAGTACCGCGAATGGCCGCACCACCGGCCATCGCACCCATCTGGACGAGTTGCAACTGGGCGACATCCACCTTGCCCAGGTGCCCGCCATCATCGCCCCCGGCATGGATGGCGACGAGGTGCTGCTCGGCATGAGCGCCCTCAAGCAACTCGAATTCACACAGCGCGACGGCACCCTGGTGCTGCGCCAACACCTGACACCGTGAGGCACGCATGAGCGAATCCCTCGATCTCTCCCTGGAAGGCGTGGAACGCCGGTCCCTGGCCGAGTTCACCGAGCAGGCCTACCTGAACTACTCCATGTACGTGATCATGGACCGCGCCCTGCCACACATCGGCGACGGCCTGAAGCCCGTGCAGCGGCGCATCATCTACGCCATGAGCGAGCTGGGCCTGGATGCCGATTCCAAGCACAAGAAGTCCGCCCGTACCGTCGGCGACGTGCTCGGCAAGTACCACCCCCACGGCGACTCCGCCTGCTACGAGGCCATGGTGCTGATGGCCCAGCCCTTCAGCTACCGCTACACGCTGGTGGACGGCCAGGGTAACTGGGGTGCGCCGGACGATCCCAAGTCCTTCGCCGCCATGCGCTACACCGAAGCGCGGCTGTCCCGCTATGCCGAGGTGCTGCTCTCCGAGCTGGGCCAGGGCACCGTGGACTGGGGCCCCAACTTCGACGGCACGATGCAGGAGCCCCTGACCCTGCCGGCGCGCCTGCCCAACCTGCTGCTCAACGGCACCACCGGTATCGCCGTGGGCATGGCCACCGACGTGCCGCCGCACAACCTGCGGGAAGTGGCCAGTGCCTGCGTGCACCTGCTGGACGAGCCCTCGGCCACGGTCGAGCAGCTCTGCGAACACGTGCTCGGCCCGGACTTCCCCACCGAGGCGGAGGTCATCACCCTGCGTGCCGACCTGCTGAAGATCTACGAAACGGGCCGTGGCTCGGTGCGCATGCGCGCCGTGTACCGCGTCGAGGACGGCGACATCGTCGTCACCGCGCTGCCCCACCAGGTTTCCGGTGCCAAGGTGCTGGAGCAGATCGCCGCGCAGATGCAGGCCAAGAAGCTGCCCATGGTGGCCGACCTGCGCGACGAGTCGGACCATGAGAACCCCACGCGCATCGTCATCATCCCGCGCTCCAACCGCGTGGACGCCGACGAGCTGATGCAGCACCTGTTCGCCACCACCGACCTGGAGTCCAGCTACCGGGTCAACATGAACGTCATCGGCCTCGACGGGCGTCCCCAGGTCAAGGACCTGCGCACCCTGCTCACCGAGTGGCTGACCTACCGCGTCGGCACCGTGCGCCGCCGCCTGCAGTTCCGCCTGGACAAGGTGGAGAAGCGCCTGCACCTGTTGGATGGCTTGCTGATCGCCTTCCTCAACCTCGACGAGGTGATCCACATCATCCGCACCGAGGACCAGCCCAAGCCGGTGCTGATGGAGCGCTTCCAGCTCAGCGAAGCCCAGGCCGATTACATCCTCGACACCCGCCTGCGCCAACTGGCCCGCCTGGAAGAGATGAAGATCCGTGGCGAGCAGGACGAGCTGCTGAAGGAACAGAAGAAGCTGCTGGCCCTGCTGGGCAGCGACGCCAAGCTGAAGAAGCTGGTGCGTGAGGAGCTGATCAAGGACGCCGAGACCTATGGCGATGCGCGTCGCTCGCCGATCGTCGCCCGCGCCGAAGCCCGCGCCCTGTCGGAAACTGAGCTGATGCCCACCGAGCCGGTCACCGTGGTGCTCTCGGAGAAGGGCTGGGTGCGCTGCGCCAAGGGCCACGACATCGACGCCACCGGGCTTTCCTACAAGGCGGGCGACGGCTTCAAAGCCTCTGCGCCGGGCCGCTCCAACCAGTTCGCGGTGTTCATCGACTCCACCGGCCGCAGCTACTCCCTGGCGGCCCATTCGCTGCCGTCCGCCCGTGGCCAGGGCGAGCCGCTCACCGGCCGCCTGACGCCGCCGCCGGGGGCCACCTTCGAATGCGTGCTGCTGCCGGACGACGATGCGCTCTACGTGATCGCTTCGGACGCGGGCTACGGCTTCGTGGTCAAGGGTGCCGACCTGCAGGCCAAGAACAAGGCCGGCAAGGCGCTGGTCAGCCTGCCAGAAGGTTCGCGGGTGATGGCGCCGCGTCCCCTCGGCAGTCTGGAAGAGGACTGCCTTGCCGCCGTGACCACCGAAGGGCGCCTGCTGCTGTTCAGGGTCGCGGACCTGCCGCAGCTGGCCAAGGGCAAGGGCAACAAGATCATCGGCATTCCCGGCGAGCGGGTCGCCAGTCGCGAGGAGTACCTGGCCGACCTGGCCGTGCTGCCCGCCGGCGCCACCCTGGTGCTGCAGGCTGGCAAACGCACGCTGTCGCTCAAGGCCGACGACCTGGAGCACTACAAGGGTGAGCGTGGGCGGCGTGGCAACAAGCTGCCCCGTGGCTTCCAGCGGGTCGATGCATTGCAGGTGGAACTGCCGGGCTGACCGCCCGGCGGCGCCCTGGCGCCTGCCATTCGACGCGCGAAGCTGGAGTCGTCCGCCGCATTGGCGGATGATAGTGCCCCCTGACGGCCCCGCCATGGCGGGCGTCCCGAGATGAATTGGAACAGGGCCGCCACAAGCGGCCCGGAAGAGCAGACAGATGAACGTCGTACGACTTCCACTCCTGGCGCTGCTGGCCAGCCTCCTGGGGCTGGTGGGTTGCGTCCACGCCCCACCCGCGCCGCTTTACCAACTGGAGACCGGCAGTTCCGAGCTGCCGTCCCAGACCGCCGGCATGGCCGTGTTGCTGGGCCCGGTTTCCGTGGCGGACTATCTCCAGCGCGAAACCCTCCTGCAACGCCAGCCCGACGGCAGCCTGACCGCCTCCACCGAAGGGCGCTGGGCCGGTAGCCTGGCCGGCGACATCGACCAGCTCCTGCTGCGGCAATTGGCCTGGCGCCTCGACAGCCAGCGCCTGGTGCTGGCGCCTGCCAATCCGGGATTCACCCCGGAGGCTCAGGTGCTGCTGAGCATCAACCGTCTGGATTCCGGCCCCCAGCGCCCGGCGGTGCTGGAAGCCCAATGGCGTGTGCTGGACAAGGGCGGCCAGTTGCGTGACAGCCGACTGGTGCGCCTGGAGCACCCCCATGATGGTTCGGCAGGCGATCAGGTTCGCGCCCAGAGCCAGTTGCTGCAGCAACTCGCCGAGCAGTTGGCGGGTGCCGTGAAACCCCTGGAGGGCCAGGCCTCCGCGCCGGCTGCCGGGGAGACGCGCAAGCCCAGCCCCGCCCCCGCACGCAACAGCCGGGAGCCGGCTCAGCCGAAAATCCCGATGGCGGCTCCGGTGCGTACCGATGTGGAAGTGTTCCGCTTCTAGCGGTGTGCTGTTCCACCTGTGAAAACGCCGCGCATCCCAAGGGAGCGCGGCGTTTTTCATTTCAGCCAGGCGTTCAGGCGTGGTCGCGTTGCGGCGAGCGCAGCAGCAGATGGCGCAGGGTGAAGCCGGACAGCGCGACGGCCAGGCAGGGCAGCCAGACCCAGCGGGCTTCCGAAGCCAGCACGGCCAGGCCGCGGGCGCTGAAGAAGCCCTTGATGAAGGGCGATACCTCGATGGGGCGCCAGGGCAGGAAGTGGCGCTCCTGGCTCCACGGCCAGAACCAGGCGACACCCAGGCCGCCGTTGGTGAGCGCGTCCAGGGCGCTGTGGCTGAGGGCCGCCAGGCCGACGAACAGGCCCGCTCTCAGCGGTCCGCAGCGCAGCGGGCGACAGAGCAGGGCGGCCACTACGGCACAGAGCGCGGCGAACAGCAGCGAGTGGCTGAACCCCCGGTGGCCGAAGGCATCGGCATAGGCGATGCCCAGCTTGAAGGCGAGCACGTCGGCGTCCGGCAGGCACGCGGCAACGAGGCCGGCCAGTAGCAGGCGCGGGGGAATGACACGGCTGCCGAGGGCGATGCCCACGGCCAGCACAGGCAGGGGATGGGTGATCAGTGTGGTCATGTTGCCGTTCCGTGGCGCCCGGCTCAGTGCCGGGCTTCGTGCATGCGCGCCAGCTGGCGTTCCAGCAGCGAGGGATAGGGTTCCAGCAGGCGCTCGACGCAGCAGGCGCCTTCGGGGCTGGCGATGGCACGCACGCGCGCACGCTGGCGCACCAGTGGGTCATCGGCGATGGCGCGGTCCACCAGCAGCAGGTTGCGGCTGTGCTGGCTGAGGGCGAGAGCGGCCTGGGTCACGTCGTCCAGCAGCAGGTCGCCCTGGCTCATGCCGGCCAGGCTGTTGCCAAGGGTCAGGCCCAACTGCAGTTGGAGGGTGATGCCGCTGTCGGCCACCTCGATCTGCAGGGCGTGGCCCAGGGCACGCAGCAGCTCGCCGCAGCACAGCGCATGGGTGAGGTGGTCCTCGCCGCTGTCGAGGCTGTGGAACAGCATCAGGCTGCTGCCGTCGTTGAGGGTGTGCAGCTCGCCCTGGTAGAGGGTGGCAGCCTGGTCGAGGCAGTCGCGGTAGCGTTGCAGCAGGTCCAGCAGGCGCGAGCGCGGCAGGCGGCGCAGTTGGTCCTGGGCGCCCAGTTGCACGGCGAGCACGGCGCTGCGCTGGGGCACGCTGGGTTGCACTGGCGCTGACGGCTCGACGGCCGGTGCGCGAGACGGCTCTTCCGCCGGACGCAGCTCGGCGAAGGGGTCGTCATCGTCCGGGGTGAACAGGCGGCTGGGCAGCTCGTCCTCCACGTCGTAGCGGGTGTCGCTCAGATCGCGGACCTCGAAGCCGTCTTCTTCGTTTTCCAGGCCCGGCTCGGGCTGGAGGTCTTCGTCTTCGATTTCCGGGTAGTCCGGTTCGGGCTCGGGTTCCGGCTCGGGCTTCTCCGGTACCAGGCGGGCCTGGAGCTGGCGGGCGAGGTCGCCCAGCTCGTCCTGACGGCCGGCGCCGGGAGCGGGATCGTCCGGGTCACGCAGCCACACCCGCAGTTGCAGCAGCGGCGTGGACAGGTGGCGACCCAGGCGCAGGCTGAGGGACAGCGTCAGGGCCAGCAGGATGAGGCTCAACAGGCCCATGCTCTGCAGGCTGATGGTCATCGGCTGCTGGAACTGTTGCATGTCCAGGCTCAGGCGCAGGTGCCCGGCGATGACTTCCTGGAAGGTGATGGGGGTGGAGTACAGCCCGGTGGTCTCTCCCAGCAGGCTCTGTTTGGGCCGGGAGCCGGCCTCGGCGAGGATGCGGTTGTCCACGCTGTAGATGGCGGCGTGGGCCACCAGCGGGTTCTTCACCAGATTGTTGAGCAGGACGTTGAGGCTGAGGATGTCGTTGGACACCAGCAGCTCGGTGGCAGAGGCAGCGGTCTGCGCGGTGAGACTCTGGCCGAGAGCGTCGGCCTGCTGCTGCATGGCCTGGCGGAACTGCATGCCCATCACCCAGGCGTAGATCACCAGCGCCAGGGCTACCAGGAGCAGGCTGTGGCTGGCGATACGCAAGGCGATCGGCACACGGCGCTGGCGCAGGGCGTTGAAGATCAGCAGGAAGAAGTTGTCGGGTTTGACGGACGTGGGCCGGTTCACAGAGCTCGGCTCTTCTCGGACGGAATTGGCGCGCAGTATAGCGAGCGCCCCCCGCAGGGCAAAGCCGCCGGCATGCTCGCCGGGCCGGGAAAGTGGGTAGAATGTGCGCCTTTTCCACTGCAGGAGGTGCGCCTTGCGCGAAATAGTCCTGATCAACATCACCGGTGAGGATCGGCCTGGTCTGACCGCGGCGATCACCGGGGTCCTGGCGCAGGGCGGCGTCAACATCCTCGACATCGGCCAGGCCGTCATCCACGACACCCTGTCGTTCGGCATCCTGGTGGAGATCCCCGATACCGAGCAGGCTTCGTCGGTGTTGAAGGATGTACTGTTCACCGCTTACAAGCTGGACCAGCAGGTGCGCTTCACGCCGGTGTCGGAAACCGACTACCAGACCTGGGTGGGCGGCCAGGGCAAGGCCCGCCACATCGTTACCCTGCTGACCCGCAAGGTCACCGCCGAGCAGTTGCAGCGGGTGAGTGCCATCACCGCGAAGTACGGACTGAACATCGATCACATCGACCGCCTCTCAGGGCGCATGCCGCTGGACATGCCCGACAGCCAGGGCAAGGGCTGCATCGAGTTCTCCGTGCGCGGTGAGCCGGCCGACCCGGCAGAGCTGCGGGCCGAGTTTCTCAGCGTGGCCCAGGAGCTGAACGTCGACATCGCCTTCCAGCGCGATTCGGTGTTCCGCCGCAACCGCCGCCTGGCCGTGTTCGACATGGACTCGACGCTGATCGAGGCCGAGGTCATCGACGAACTGGCCAAGGCGGCCGGGGTGGGCGATCAGGTGGCTGAGATCACCGAGCGTGCGATGCGCGGCGAGCTGGATTTCCGTGCCAGCTTCAAGGAGCGCCTGGGGCTGCTCAAGGGGCTTTCCGAGGACGTGCTGCAGGAAATCGGTGCTTCCCTGCGCCTGACCGAGGGTGCCGAGACGCTGTTCGCCGAGCTCAAGCGTCTGGGCTACAAGACGGCGATCCTTTCCGGGGGCTTCACCTATTTCGCCAAGCAGCTGCAGGCCAAGCTGGGCATTGATTACGTGTTTGCCAACGAGCTGCAGATCGTCGACGGCAAGCTGACCGGCGTGGCGGTGGAACCCATCGTCGATGCCCAGCGCAAGGCTGATCTGCTGCGTGAACTGGCCGAGCGCGAGGGGTTGCGCCTGGAGCAGACCATCGCCGTGGGCGACGGCGCCAACGACCTGCCGATGCTGGGCCTGGCCGGTCTGGGCGTGGCTTTCCGTGCCAAGCCGCTGGTCAAGCAGTCCGCCAAGCAGGCGATCTCCACCCTGGGGCTGGACGGCATCCTCTACCTGCTGGGGTTCCGCGACCGCGACGGCCAGGACTGAGCCTGGCCAACCGGCTACGAAAAAGCCGCCCTCGGGCGGCTTTTTCGTGTGCGGCTGAAGGGGCTCACTCGTCTCCGGAGGAGAAGTCGTAGTCCATCGATTGGCTGGGACCCTGCAGGTAGTAGCCCTGAATGTAGTTGACCCCAGCCTGCCAGAGGGTGGCCAGCACGCTGGCGCTCTCGACGAAGGGCACGACGGTCAGCTTGGCCTGGGCGTGCAGGCTCGCTAGCAGGGTTTTCAGGGCTTCCTGGTTCTCGGCCTTGCCCAGATCCTGGGTGAAGGAGCCGTCGACCTTCACGAAGTCGATGTTCAGGTGCTTGAGGGTGTTGAAGGGGTTCAGCGCGCAGCCGAACTGGCTCAGTGCCACTTTGCAGTGCAGTTCCGTCAGACCCTGGGTGAGTGCTTTGGCCTGCTTCAGATAGGCGATGGCGTCGGGCTCGCCGATCTGGAAGATCAACGCGTCGGAAGGCAGGCGTGCGGCCTTGAGGGCGACGCTCAGCCAGGGCAGCAAGGTCTGGTCCTGCAGGCTGGAGCCGGACAGGTGCACGAAGAGGCGGGTGCTGTGGCCCTTGGCACGGTGTTCGGAGAGCAACTTGACCGAGTTGAGGATCACCCAGCGGTCGATCTTCTCGGCCAGTCCGGCTTCGCGCGCGGCGCCCAGGAACTCCACAGGAGGCACTTCCTCGCCCTGGGGGCTGAGGAGGCGGAGGAGGACTTCATAGTGTTCGTGGCTGTCGCCGCGCAGGCTGATGATGGGCTGGAACAGCAGGCGGAAGCTGTTGGTTTCCAGTGCCTGCTGGACCATGGCCACCAGGTTGCCGCGGTTGGCGGCAGCGGCCAGCTCGCTGGCGGGGTCATACAGGCGGACGTCGTTGCCGTCGGTGATTTCGTCGGCACAGCGATGGGCGCGGTCGATGACTTCTTCTGCCCGTGGTGTGGTCTCGTTGAGACCGGCAACACCGATGGACAGGGTCAACTGGGCAGTGCGGCCGCTGACGTCGAACAGGTGACCTTCGACTTTCTTGCGCAGGGCCTGGAGGCCGTCGCGGGCCTGCTCCGGGCTGAGGCCGGGTTGCAGCACGCTGAAGACGTCGTCGCTGAAGCGGGCGAGCTGCGCCTCGGCGGGGAAGTGGGTGCGGAGCAGGTTGGCCAGGTCGGTCAGCACCAGGTCGCTGCCGCCGATGCCGATGTCGGCCTGCAGGGCGGAATAGCGATCAACGCGGATGTAGGCAAGGCTCGCGGGCTGCCCAGCGTTGACCGCGCGTTCAGTGGCGGCATCCATCAGCTCGGTGAAGTGGTTGCGGTTGAACAGGCCGGTGACCAGATCCTGGCTGCTGATCTCGCGCAGTTTTTCTTCCAGCTCGGCGCTGGCCACTTCGGCACGGATCACCACCTGGATGCAGGGTTCTCCATCGTAGGTGGCGGGGGAGAAGCTCATGCGGGCCTGGAACGCCTGTCCGTCGACCTTGCAGCCGGAGCAGGTGAGTTCGCTTTGGCCTTCGCCGTCTCGGTAGTTCTTGAGGAAGTCTTTGAACGCAGCCTGGTCGTCGCCGCGGATCAGGTCGATCATCGGCATGCCTTCGAGTTCGTCGGCATCTTCATAGCCGAACATCTCGACGTAGGCGCGGTTGGCGTAGATGTGCATGCCGTCGTGGACGTAGGTGATGGCGTCCACGGAGCTGTCCAGCAGTAACTGGCAGCGTTTCTCGGCTTCGCGCAGGCTCACTTCGGCGGCGCGACGGGCGCGGCGTTCCTCGAGGTTGGCCAGTTCGCGATTGGCCACCAGCACCAGGCGTTCGTCCTCGCCCTGGGGCACCGCATCCTGAGCGCCGAGGGCCAGGGCTTCGGTGACGAGGTCAGGGTCGTTGTCCTTCACCAGTTGGATGAAGGGGATGTCCTTGGACTGGCGGCGGATAGCGCCGAGCGCTTCGCCGGGGGAGAGATTCTCGCTCTCTGGGGCTGCGATGAGCAGGTCCCAGGTTTGCTGGAGTGCTTCAGCGAGGTCTTCGCTGGACACCAGGCGATGGACGCGGGTGGCACGTCCTGCGTTGCGAAAAAGGCTGACCAGGCGCTCGGCTTCGTTCTGCGAGTCTTCCAGGATCAGCAGACGGATGGTTTTCTTCTCGATTGCCATGGCGTGTGCTTAGACCGCGCCGAACGGGCGCTAAATGGCGACAAATGGGAGTGGCTGGGGAATCTACAGCGACTTCCAGAGCGAGTCAAAGTCTTCGTCCCCACCCGATCCGCGCTCTCCCGAAGCTGTGACAGGCTTCCCGTGCTGCTCCGTCGCCTGCTCGAACGGACGGTATTCGAACTGGCTGAAGCTGCCCGTCGAGGTCTGCCGGCTGGTGAGGACGGCACGGCGTTCGTCGCCGTGAATGTTGATCTGCACCTTGTTGCCCTCCTGGAAGGGGAGGCGTGGCGTGATGAGAGTCGCCGGGCGGGAGATGGCCGAGATTTCCGGAAGCAGCAGCGCGCGCAGATACTGGCTGTGCTGGTCGGCCTTGCGCAGCAGCTGCAGGCCGCACGGCTGGGCATGGGGGGCGATCAGTTCGATGCCCATCTGGGTGCCGCCGCCGCGTACCTGGCGGATCCAGCGCACCACGGCGACGCTCCAGCCCTGGCTGGGGGCGTCCTGCACGCCAAGCAGTTCGCCGGCCTGGAGCTGGCTGGGGACTTCCTTGGGCCAGCTGAGGCAGTAGCCACCGGGGCTGTGGTTGACGATGGCCAGTTCGAAGGTCGGGTAGTCCTCGCCGCTGGCCGAGGGCTCCGGTTGGGCACTGGTGTCGCCTGGAGTGACCGGTTTGCTGTACTGGATTTCCTCGTAGGGCAGGCCTTCGTCCCAGTTTTGTGGCTGGGCGTCGAAGGCGGTGCTCCAGACGTCGCCTTCGTCCTTGTTGATCGGCTTGAAAACTGCCTGGCCGGCTTCCTTGATCTTCAGGATCGCGCCGAACGGCTGCTTGCCGGAGAGGAAGAAGTGCAGGGCGCTCATGCCGATGCAGAGGGTGAGTGCGCCGCGCCCGGGGGTGCGCTGGAAGGTGCGCTCGGAGATGTCGCCCCAGGCGGAGCCGAGGTGCTGCAGGAGGTCGAGGCTGATGCCTTCCGGTACCAGCAAGCGCGCTTGGGCACGCTCCTCGGTGGCCAGAGTGAGGTAGTGCTTGATGGCGTCCACCAGCGGCAGCGGGTCGATGCCCAGCAGACCAGCCATTTCGCTGGCCTGGAACAGCGATTTGTAGCGGGGCGGGCCGTCGACCTGCGGTGCGACGGCGAACAGGCTGGAGACCAGCTCGGCGCCTTGCAGGCGTACCAGTGCGCTCCAGGGCTCCAGCACTTCGGCGAGCCGGGCGATGTTGTTCTGGCGCATCTGGTTGCAGCGGGCGCAGCCCAGCAGCAGAGCGACCAGGTAGGTCTGCTCGACGCTCAGGCCTTCGGTGTGACGGGCCAGGTCGTCGCGCACGACGACACGGTGGGCTTGCCGGCTGGTGGCCAACTGGTAGAGCTGGTGCAGCTCCAGCCACAGGCCCTCCGGAACCGGGCAGTAGAGTTGGCTGGCGCGGATGAGGGCGGAGTTGAGGCTATGCATGGCGCGCTGCAGCGCGATGGTCAGCAGTTGCTGGCCGTCACGGGCCTGGCGCTGGGCTTCCTGCACGACGATCTGCTTGTAGCCGATGGCCAAATGGTTTTGCAGGGCCTGGCACAGGTTGGCCACCTTGCGCGGGCGTTCGTCGAGGACGATGGCCTGGTTGAGGAAGTGGCGTTCGAGGTGCTGGCAGACGAAGTACACCTCAGGGCGGATCAGCTCCAGCAGGTGCAGGCGGTTGTCGCTGGGGGTGATGAGCTGGTTCAGCTCCACCAGCGCCTGGTAGAGCTGGCGGGCGGTCTCGCCGATGTTGGCCTTGGGCAGCAGGGAGATCCAGCGTTTGATATCGCGGGGCGTGGCTTCACAGAGGGACAGGCTCTGCTTGCTCGGAGTCGGAACACGCAATAACAGGTGGGGACTCTGCTTGTCCATGTAACTCGGGTACTCCAACAGCAACGGGCCAGGCGTGTGAGAACGTTCTTTCGCACTCTAGCAGCATCATCGTGCCGCCGCAGCCTAACGAGAGGCCGGTGGCGGTATCGCGCGGACAGGCGTGGTCGAGCAGGCGTGTGGGACGTTGGACCGGGTCGGGCGGCCCTGCGTTCAACGTCCCAGGGCCTGGCGGTCAGGCTTCCTTTGGCAGTGCCAGGAGCTGGCCCATGCTGACCGCGCTGCCGGCGGCCAGGCCCTCGGCCCAGCGAATCTGCTCGGGGCCGAAGAGCACAATGGCGGTGGAGCCGAGCTTGAAGCGGCCCAGTTCGGCGCCCTTTTCCAGGCTGATCGGCGCTCGCGCGGCTTCGTCGTAGCGGAAGGTCTTCAACTCGCGCTTGGGTGGCGTCACCAGGCCGGCCCAGACGGTTTCGATGGAGGCGACGATCATCGCACCCACCAGTACCACAGCCATCGGGCCGCGCTCGGTGTCGAACAGGCAGACCACGCGCTCGTTGCGTGCGAACAGTTCCGGCACGTTCTCGGCGGTGCACTGGTTCACGGAGAACAGGCGTCCTGGTACGTAGACCATCTCGCGCAGGGTGCCGCCTAGCGGGGCATGCACGCGGTGGTAGTCGCGGGGCGACAGATAAATGGTGGCGAAATCGCCACCCATGAAGGGCGCTGCACGCTCGGCGTCACCGCCCAGCAGTTCCAGCACGCTGAAGCTGTGGCCCTTGGCCTGGAAGATACGGCCGTGCTCGATCGGACCGAGCTGGCTGACGGCACCGTCGGCGGGGCAGAGAATCGCGCCTGGGGTGCTATCCAGCGGACGAGCACCCTCCTTGAGGGCGCGGGTGAAGAAGGCGTTGAAGTGTTCGTAGGCGGTGAGGTCCTCTACCAGCGCTTCGCTCATGTTCACCTGGTAGCGGCGGGCGAACCAGGCGGTGAAGGCGTTCTTGAACCAGCGAATGCGGCATTCGGCCACGCATCCGGCCAGGCGTGAGAGCAGGTGATGGGGGAGCAGGTGCTGGCTGATGATGAACAGGCGTTCTTTCATGGGATTTCCTTGCGGTTCCGGGGCCTCAGGCCTCGACGGGCGTGTCCGGGTGGTTGCCCCACTCCGACCAGGAGCCGGCGTAACCCTTTACGCGAGGGTAGCCGAGCGCCTTGGCCACCAGGTAGGTGAAGCCGGAGCGGTGGTGAGTCTGGCAGTGGGTGATCACTTCCTTGTCGGGCGTGATCCCCAGCCGGTTGAGGATTTCAGGCATGTCGTGGCGAATGCGCAGCGCGCGTGACGGGTCCATGCCGGCAGTCCATTCGAAGTTGACCGCGCCGGGGATGTGCCCGCCCTTGGCAGCCAGCACTTTGGTGCCGGTGTACTCGGCGGGGTTGCGGGCATCCCAGATCGCCAGATCGGCTGCGCCGAGGCGGCTCTGCAGGTATTCGCGGGTAGCGGTCGGGGCGTCGTTCAGCACCAGGGGCAGCGGGCCGCCGGCGTGCTTTGGAGTATCGGTGGAAGTGGCTTGGTCGTCGGCTAGCCAGGCGTGCAGGCCGCCGTCGACGTAGTGGTAGCGTGGGTGGCCGATCACGTCCAGCAGCCAGATGAAGCGTCCGGCCCAGCCGCCGCCTTCGTCGTCGTAGACCACGTAGACCGCGCCGGGGCGATGGCCCAGTTCGCCGAACAGCGCCTCGAGGTCAGCCTTGGCCGGCAGCAGTCCGGGCGCAGGTGGCTGGCCCCACTGGGTGCGTTTGGGGTCGACGAAACGGGCACCCGGGATGTGCCCCTCGGCATAGCGGGCAGCGCTGGTGAGGTCGACCAGAATCAGCTCGGGGGCATCCAGGCGTGCGGCCAGGTCGGCGGGTTCGATGACCAGTGGCAGGCCGGCAAAGGCGGGCATGTCGGGCTCCGTTAGGGGCGGAAAGCGGGAGATTGTAGCGGAAAGGTCAGCGTCCGCGACTGGCGAAGCCATGCAGGGCGCGCTCGATGCATTGCATGGTCTTTCCGAAGGCCTGCAGGCCGATGTCGGAGAACGGCTGCCCGCCCTGGTCGGCGATCACCAGCAGGACGACCCGCCCATTGGCTGCCACGGAGCGCAGCAGCAGGTGGTCGGCGGGGAAAAGCGCTTTGAGGTTGCCAGGGATAAAAGCGGAGTACTGGGCCGCGTTCTCTGGGCTCAGGCGAAGCTGGCCCGGTTGAGCGAGGAGGCGTTTGAGAACCTGGCTCTGAGATGGGGCCAGTTGAAGGCTGACGGCCTCCTTGGGCAGTCCGTCACTCTGCTGGACCATCAGGCGGGTCTGGGTCTTGTCCGCCAGTAACAGCAGGCTGCGACGCATGCCGCAGGCGGCAAGCGCATCGCGGGCGCAGGCAGTGAGCTGGACGATGTTGGCGAAGGGCGTTGGTTCTTGAAGCAACTGGGTGCACAGCGTGCGCCATTCCTGCAGGGCTGCCGGTGGCGGCGGCGCGGGCTTGGCTACCTCCACTGGCCAGCGGCTGGTTCCCCACGGCCAGATCAAAGCCTGTGCCGGGTGCCAGAGATCGGGCGTGGCGTGGTGGCGTGCGCTTTCGGCTGCTTGTTGGTGAACGAGTTGCTGCACGTCGCCCAGCGGCAGCTGCATGTAGAGTCCGGTCAGGCGCTGCCAGCGCAGGCTGTGGTCGCAGGTCCATGAGTTGTGCGCGGAGATCGCCAGTCCGTTGGCCAATAGCACGGTGTTGGCGGGTTGGGTCAGCCAGCGGCGCAGGTCGTTGTCGGCGTCCAGCAGGTGTTGCTGGTGCAGGGGGTGTTCGTTGTCCCGGGCGATGTGCAGGGCCTTGACCAGCATGCGCTGCTGAGCATTCAGCAGGCGATAACCGTCGGTGATCCACTCTGGCAGTCGCCAATGCTCTGCAAGGGCCTGGCAAAGGCGCAGCAGGGGGACCCCGAGCAGTTCGCGCTCGACTCTGCGGGCAGGCTCGCCGCGTACCAGTACGCGCTTTTCCCAGGACTCCAGGAGGTCGGGATGGAGTGCCAGCAAGGGCCAGATCGGTGACAGGAAGAGCAGGCTGTTCCAGTGGATCTCCTGCCACAACCTGGCCAGGCGGGCGGCGAAAAGGCCATTCGCCTGCTGGGATGCATGCAGGCTGATCAACTGGATCTGGCGGAGGGGCAACGGGATATCGTTCTCGGCCACGGCAGGCAGGCGGTTGAGCAACTCTTCAGAGCGCTTCAGGCCGAGGCGGGTAAGTGCAACTTCCAGGCTTTCTGCCGGGCCACCCAAGGTGGTCACAGTGCGATTGGCCTCGCGCATCAGGCTCAGTGCGAGGGCGGGGCTGTCTTGGATCATGTCGGCGATTTCGCGCAGCGAACGCCGGCTGTCTCCCATGGCCCGTCGTACCCGTTCATGGCTAGTGGCAGGGATAGGCAGGCGAACTCCGTCGAGTTGCTTGATCCACCCTTCAAGGCTTGTAGGGACGGGCTTTGAGGTCTTCATGGGGTTTGAGCCGAACTGGCTTTTCGCCTTAACTGGCTATAGTCTGGCGAGCAAGCTTCAGCAATTTCGGGGCGTCAATTCAAGCCCCCCTTACCAATCTCTAAATAAACGAATCCGTGTATGGCAAAGATTATCGGAATAGTTGTTGTTCTTGCGTGCGTTTTTGGCGGTTTCGTTTTGTCGGGCGGGAAGCTGATGGCGCTGGTCCACCCCTTTGAAGTGCTGATCATTGGTGGCGCCGCATTGGGTGGCTTTCTGCAGGCCAACCCGGGAAGCATGTTCATGACGGTCTTCAAAAAGTCATTGACCATGTTCGGTACGCGTTTTACCCATAGTTTCTATTTGGATGTCCTAAAGTTGCTCTACGAGATTCTCAACAAGAGCCGCCGTGAGGGGATGATGGCGATCGAGGCAGATCTCGAAGATCCCAACGCCAGTCCGATATTCAGCAAGTATCCGACTGTGCTTAAAGACCCGCGGATGACCTCCTTCATTTGTGATTACTTGCGGATCATGTCGTCCGGGAACATGGCCCCTCATGAACTAGAGGGCTTGTTCGACCTGGAACTGGCCAGTGTGAAGGAGGAACTGGAACACCCTTCTCATGCGGTTGCGAAAATCGCGGATGGTCTGCCGGCAATGGGTATCGTGGCTGCCGTACTGGGTATCGTTATCACGATGTCCATTCTGGCCGAGGCCACCAACGCACAGATCGGTGAAAAGGTCGCGACAGCGTTGGTGGGGACGTTCCTGGGCATCCTGGCGTCCTACGGTTTCTTTGGCCCTCTCTCCACTGCCTTGGAGCATGACGCCAAGGAGGAACTGAACCTCTATGAAGCGATCAAGGCCACGCTGGTGGCTTCCGCCTCGGGGATGCCGCCCTCCCTGGCTGTCGAATTCGGTCGCAAGGTCCTGTTCCCGGCGCACCGCCCGAGCTTCAGCGAGCTCGAGCAGGCTGTTCGTGGCAGCTGATTGAAGGTCGAGCATGGACAACAATCAGCCGATCATCGTCAAGCGCGTCAAGAAGAGCGCAGCCGGTCACCATGGGGGCGCCTGGAAGATCGCCTTTGCCGACTTTGCCACAGCGATGATGGCGTTCTTCCTGGTGATGTGGCTTATGTCGTCGGCGACGCCTGAGCAGAAGAAAGCGATCTCTGGCTACTTCCAGGATCCGATCGGTTTCACTGAGAGCGCCAGTCCATACGTCATCGATCTGGGCGGTACGCCTACCCCAGCGCCCGACCGGACCTTGAACCCCGAGTTGAAGGATGCCCCTGACGCCCAGGAACAGACCGTCGACTCTTCCAGCAACGAGGAGATCCAGGCTCGCCAGGTCGATCCGACCCAGGCCCAGAACCTGGCCGAGCAGGTAGAGCGCGAGCGCCTCGAGCTGCTGTTGCAGGAGCTGCAGAACAAGGTCGAGGAGAACCCCGAGCTGCGCAAGTTCAAGGATCAGATCCTCTTCGAGATCACCCAGGATGGCCTGCGCATCCAGATCATGGATGCTGCCAACCGGCCGATGTTCGATCTGGGCAGCGCGCGTCTGCAGCCGTACTTCGAAGACATCCTGTTGATCATGGCCGAGACCATCAAGGCGGTGCCGAACAAGATCAGCGTCAGCGGCCATACCGACGCCAAGCCATTTGCCGGCAGCGGCGAGTTTGGCAACTGGGAATTGTCAGCCAACCGCGCCAACGCCGCGCGCCGCACTCTGGTGGCTGGCGGGTATCCGGATGATCAGGTGGCGCGCGTGGTGGGCTATGCCTCGTCGGCCCTGTTCGACCGTGATGATCCGCTCAACCCGGTGAACCGTCGCATCGACATCATCGTCCTGACCAAGCGTGCCCAGCGCGACATCGAGGACGAGCCCCAGCAAGGCAAGGACGGCGCGCCCGCCAATACTCCGGCATCAGCGCCTGGCATCGCACCTGCCGGAGGGCAGTCGGCTTCCGGAACGGAGCCGCTGCAGCCTGGTGAGCTGCAGCAGAAGCTGAACATCTTCGAAGATGGGGTGCTGAAGATGGACCCGCAAAAGCAGCCCTGAACCTGGCTTGCCGCACAAACCGGAAAGGCCACGCATTGCGTGGCCTTTCTGCATCAGTAATCCGGTTCGGGGAGGCTGGCGATGATGTGCCGGTAGCTGCCCATTCGCTGTGGATGAATACGGCCTTCTTCCAGGGCCTGGAGCAGAGCGCAGCCCGGTTCGCGGTCGTGCTTGCAGTCACGGAAGCGGCAGTGGCCAAGCAGGTCGCGGAATTCGATGAAGCCAGCTTCCACGTCATCACGGCTGACATGGCCGAGACCGAACTCGCGGATGCCGGGGGAGTCGATCAGGTTGCCGCCCCCGGGGAAGTGGAACAGCCGAGCGGTGGTGGTGGTGTGGGTGCCCTTTCCGGTGAGTTCCGACAGTGCGCCGACACGGGTATCCACGCCGGGTAGCAGGCTGTTCACCAGGGACGATTTGCCTACGCCGGACTGACCGACGAAGACGCTGGTGTGGCCATCCAGGCGTGCACGCAGGTCATCCATGCCGCCTCCGCCATGTGCCGAGACCTCCAGCAGCGGGTAGCCCAGTTGCCGATAGGCCTCCAGCAGGCTGTCGAGCATTGCACCGTTCTGGTCGTCCACCAGGTCGCACTTGTTCAGCAGCAGCAGCGGTTGGATACCCGCGTGTTCAGCGGCCACCAGATAGCGGTCGATCAGGTTGGCGTGGGGCGTGGGCAGTGGCGCGAAGACGATGACGATCAGGTCGACGTTGGCCGCCACCGGTTTGAGCAGGCCGCGCATGTCCGGTCGGCACAGCTCGCTGGTGCGCGGCAGTTGCGCGACGATCACGCCGCTGCCCTGGTTGCCGGGGCGCCAGACCACGCGGTCGCCGGTTACCAGGGCGGGCAGGTTAGCGCGCAGGTGGCAGCGGACGACCTGGCCGGCGAGTTCGCCTTCCAGTGCTTCGACTTCCACCTGGACGCCGAAGTGGGCGATGACCAATCCGGTCTGCTCGGGGCCGAGGTCGCCGCCTTCCAATTCATCGACCAGGCGCGATTCGCGCTTGGCAGCGCGGGCGGCGCGTTCTTCCTGGATTTTTTCGATGCGCCAGCTTTGACGGCGGCTGAGGTGGCGTTTGGCCATGGGCTTCCGGGTCGGTAGAGTTTCGTGCGGGTTGGGCGCGGCGAGTCTAGCATGGGCGGCTGCTGAACACGGTTGGGAGAGGTGGATGAAGACAGGGTTTGGCCTGTTCGGCCGGCCGTTGGGGCGCGCGCTTATGGCGCACGGGGCGGCGGTCGTGCTGCTGGCAGTGCTGGTGTATGCGCTCGCCTGGCTACTGGGGCAGCGGCTGCCTTTATGGGCGCTGGCGCTGCTGGAGGGTGGCCTGGCGGCGGGTATTGGCCAATGGCTCGGGTTGTCTCGCTGGTGGGGGTGGATCAATCTGGCGTTCCTGCCCGCGCTGTTGCTGGTCCAGCACCTGGCGCTACCGCCCTGGTTGTTCCTGCTCGGTTTCGCTCTGGTTGCGCTGGTGAACTGGAACAGCGTGTTCGAGCGTGTACCACTCTATCTCAGCGGTGATCGGGCCGTTCAGTTGCTGGGGGACTGGCTGGATGAGCAGCCACAGGTGCTGCGCTTTGTCGATCTGGGCTGTGGCACTGGTGGTCCGTTGGTACGCCTGGCGCGGCGCTTCCCGGGGCGGCACTTTGTCGGTGTGGAGACCGCGCCACTGCTGTTTCTGTTTGCCTGGCTGCGCTGCTTGCCGCTGTGCAATTGCAGCGTGCGTTACCAGAGCCTCTGGCGCACTGACCTGGAGGCGTTCGACCTGGCCTACTGCTTTCTCTCGCCGGAGCCCATGCCGCGTCTGTGGGAAAAGGCCGTTGGGGAAATGCGTGGCGGCAGTTGGCTGGTCAGCAACACTTTCGGGGTGTCGGGCGTGGCGCCGCAGCATTCCCTGCCCGTGATGGTCGGGCGCCAGACGGCACTGCTTTTCTGGCCGATGGGGCGTGCGTAATCCGCTAGAATTGCGCTCTGTCCCTAGAGAGCATTTCCGACATGCAGAACCCTCAGAACCTCATCTGGATCGACCTGGAAATGACCGGGCTGGATCCGGACAACGACGTCATCATCGAAATGGCCACCATCGTCACCGACAGCCACCTCAATGTGCTGGCCGAAGGGCCGGTGCTGGCCATTCACCAGAGCGACGAGATTCTTGCCGGCATGGACGAGTGGAATACCCGCCAGCATGGCCAGAGCGGCCTTACCCAGCGCGTCCGTGAGAGCCGCATCAGCCTCGCCGAGGCAGAGGCGCAGACCCTGGCTTTCCTCGAACAATGGGTGCCCAAGGGCAAGTCGCCGATCTGCGGCAACAGCATCTGCCAGGACCGTCGCTTCCTCTATCGGCAGATGCCGAGCCTGGAGGCCTACTTCCACTACCGCAACCTCGACGTCTCCACCCTCAAAGAGCTTGCTGCCCGTTGGGCGCCCCACGTTCGTGATGGGGTGAAGAAGAGCAGCAGCCACCTGGCTCTGGACGATATCCGCGACTCCATCGCGGAGCTGCGTCACTACCGCGATCACTTCATCAAGCTTTGATCCGTCAGGCCTCGCTCGCACCATGGCGGGCGAGGGCCCACCGCACGTGCTCGCGCACCAGCTCGGACGGGTGATCCCGCCGGGCGCGCAACGCCTCTAGGACCGGCACGGTGCTCGGGGCATTGCCCAGGCCCACGGCCAGGTTGCGCAGCCAGCGCTCGTAGCCGGCCCGGCGTAGCGGGGAGCCTTCCGTACGGCTGAGGAACTCCTCTTCGGTCCAGGCGAACAGGCTGGCCAGTTCGGTGTTGTCCAGGCTGTGTCGCGGCTGGAAGTCGCCCTGGTCGCTGGGGCGGGCGAAGCGGTTCCAGGGGCAGACGATCTGGCAGTCGTCGCAGCCGAACACGCGGTTGCCGATCAGCGGGCGCAACGCTTCCGGGATGGAGCCTTTCAGCTCGATGGTCAGGTAGGAGATGCAGCGGCGCGCGTCCAGTTGGTAGGGCGCGACGAAGGCGGCGGTGGGGCAGATGTCCATGCAGGCCGTGCAGCGCCCGCAATGCTCGCTGCCATGAGGCGAGTCCACGGGCAGCGGCAGGTCGACGAACAGTTCGCCGAGAAAGAAGTAGCTGCCGGCCTTGCGGTTGAGCACCAGGGTGTTCTTGCCGATCCAGCCGAGGCCCGCCTTCTCGGCGATGGCTTTCTCCAGCACGGGGGCGCTGTCGACGAAGGCGCGATGGCCGAAGGGGCCGATGGCCGCCTGGATGCGGTCGGCCAGTTGCTGCAGGCGCTTGCGGATCAGCTTGTGGTAGTCCCGGCCCAGGGCATAGCGGGAGACGTAGGCCTTCTCGGGCTCGCCCAGCACCTGCGCCATGCGCGTGTCGCCGGGCAGGTAGTCCATGCGCAACGACACCACCCGCAAGGTGCCAGGCACCAGCTCGTCCGGGTGCGAGCGCTTGCTGCCGTGGGCGGCCATGTACTCCATCTCGCCGTGGTGGCCTGCCTCCAGCCAGCGTTGCAGGTGCGCCTCGTGCTCGCCGAGGTCGACATCGCTGATGCCCACTTGCTGGAAGCCGAGTTCGCGCCCCCATGTCTTGATGGAGTCGGCCAGTTCGTCGAGTTGCTGCGGGGAAAGGGGCATCGGAGAGAGGGAAACGGTGGCGAGGTGCGTATAATTCTGCCAGACCCCTGCCTGAACTACCGAATCGCATGTCCGATCCTGCCGATGATCTGCCGCTGTCGCTCTATTCCGCCGAGCAGGTGCGTGCACTCGATGCCCGCCTGATCGCCGCGGGTACCCCCTGCTTCGAACTGATGCAGCGGGCAGCCCATGCCGCCTGGCGGGCCCTGCGTCGCCGTTGGCCAGAGGCTGGCGAAGTGACGGTGCTGGCCGGTCGCGGCAACAATGCCGGGGATGGCTACCTGATAGCGGCCCTGGCAGCTCGTGCGGGCTGGCAGGTGCGCGTCCTGGCGGTTGGGGAGCCCCAGGCGCTGGCGGGTGATGCGGCGCTGGCCCGGGACGATGCGCAGGCAGCAGGTGCGCCGATCATTGCCTGGCGCACCGGTGAACCCCTGCGCGGCGTGCTGGTCGATGCGTTGCTCGGCACCGGCCTCTCCGGACCCGTGCGCGCCCCCTATGAAGCGGCTATCCGCCAGATCAATGACGGCGGTTTGCCGGTGCTGGCTGTCGACATACCCTCGGGGCTCAGTGCGGACACCGGCCAGGTGTTGGGTGCGGCGGTGGTCGCGACGATGACGGTGAGCTTCATCGGTCTCAAGCTCGGCCTGTTTACCGGCCAGGCCCCTGATCATGTTGGGGCGTTGGTATTTGATGATCTCAAGGCCGATCCGGAGGTGATCGCCGATCACCCCGTCCTGGCCCGCAGGTTGGCACCGGGTGGCCTCCCATCCCTGCTGCCGAGGCCGCGCGCGGCCCACAAGGGGCGCTATGGGCAGGTTTTGGTCGTGGGTGGCGAGCGTGGCACCGGCGGCGCAGCGCTGTTGAGTGCCGAGAGTGCGCTGCGCAGTGGGGCGGGGATGGTCTCCCTGGCGACCCGGGGCGAGCACTTGGCCGCTGCCCTGGCGCGGATGCCGGAAGTGATGAGCGTGGCCGTTGAGTCGGCAGGGACGCTGCAGCCGTTGTTGGAGCGCGCCGATGTGTTGGTAGTGGGGCCTGGGCTTGGGCAGGGCCCATGGGGGCGGGCTTTGCTGAGCGTTGCGTCGGCCGCCGTACTTCCCCAGGTCTGGGATGCCGATGCACTGAATCTGCTGGCTGCGGGCGCAATTCAATTGCCACCCGATTGCGTGATAACGCCCCATCTCGGCGAGGCGGCACGCCTGCTGGGTGTGGATGTGGTCAGGGTCCAGGCTGACCGGCCCGCCACAGCAGTGGCGCTGGCCCAGCGCTACGGCGCCGTGGTGGTGCTCAAGGGGGCCGGCAGTCTCGTGGCCGCGCCCGATGGTCGACTGGCGCTTTGTGATCGGGGGCACCCTGCCATGGCCACTGCCGGGCTCGGGGATGTGCTGGCAGGGCTGATCGGAGCCTTGCTGGCGCAGCACCTCTCACCATTCGAGGCCGCTACCCTGGGCACCTGGCTGCATGCTGTCGCCGGGGAACGTCAGGGCCTCAGAGGTCGCGGCCTGGCGGCCAGCGATCTGATACCTACCATTCGTCAGTTGATCGAGGAGTATTCGCCGTGCCTGAGCTGAAGCTGTTCGCCCAGGGAGAAGACGCCATGACCGCCCTTGGGGCCCGGTTGGGGCATGTCAGCGGTGGGCGAGGGGTGATCTACCTTCATGGCAACCTGGGGGCGGGCAAGACGACACTTTCGCGGGGCCTGCTGCGGGGCCTTGGGCACGCCGGTGCGGTCAAGAGCCCGACCTTCACCCTGGTGGAGCCTTACGAGATCGGCGGGGTCGCGGTCTACCACTTCGACCTGTACCGCCTGGTCGACCCCGAGGAGCTGGAATTCCTCGGTATCCGCGATTATTTCGAGGGCGATGCCTTGTGCCTGATCGAGTGGCCTGAGCGGGGTCGGGGCGTTTTGCCAAAGGCGGACCTTGACATTACCATTAGCGCCCATGCAGGCGGCCGCTCGCTGCATTTCTCGCCGCACACTGCGCGCGGCGAAGCCTGGTGTGCCGCCTTGGCCACGGGAGAATGAAGACGAGTATGGGGTGGAGTATGCGCTCGCGCGCACTGTTTGCCGGGATCGGTCTGCTGCTCGCAGCCTTTGCCACCAATATCCTGGCTGCCACCGAGGTCCGCAGTGTGCGGCTCTGGCGTGCTCCCGACAACACCCGCCTGGTCTTCGACCTGTCCGGCCCCGTGCAGCACAGCGTGTTCACGCTGACCGCACCCGATCGTATCGTCATCGACATCAACGGCGCCCAACTGGCGACCCAGCTGGACAAGCTGTCGATCACCAACACGCCGATCAAGAGCGTCCGTTCGGCCCAGCGTTCGCCGACCGACCTGCGGGTGGTAATCGATGTGGCGCCCGGTGTCACACCCAAGAGTTTCACCCTCGCGCCCAACCAGCAGTACGGTAACCGCCTGGTCGTCGATCTTTACGACCAGCCTTCCGCTGCCGAAGAGGCTAGCGCACCTCAAATCGCGACGGCGCCCAGCAAACCGCAGCCACCCGTTTCCCCCACTCGGCCGTCCTCGGGCAAGCTGCCACCGGTTTCCGGCGGCAAGCGCGACATCATCGTTGCCATCGACGCCGGCCACGGTGGTGAGGACCCGGGGGCTCTCGGGCCCAAGGGGCAGCATGAAAAGGATGTGACACTGGCCATCGCCAAGGAGCTGCAGCGGCAGATCAACCAGGAGCGGGGCTTCCGCGCCGAACTGGTGCGTACCGGCGACTATTTCATCCCGTTGCGCAAACGCACCGAGATTGCACGCAAGAAGGGCGCTGACCTGTTCGTCTCGATCCACGCGGACGCGGCGCCGAGCCGGAGCGCGTTCGGTGCTTCCGTATTCGCTTTGTCTGACCGGGGCGCCACGTCCGAGACGGCTCGATGGCTGGCGGACAACGAGAACCGCTCCGACCTCATCGGTGGTGTGGGCAGCGTCAGCCTGGATGACAAGGACCGCATGCTGGCCGGTGTGCTGCTGGATCTGTCGATGACGGCCACGCTGTCATCCAGCCTGAACGTCGGGCACAAGGTGCTGACCAACATCGGGCGTGTCACGCCGCTGCACAAGCGCCGGGTCGAGCAGGCGGGCTTCATGGTGCTGAAGTCCCCGGACATTCCGTCGATCTTGGTGGAGACCGGCTTCATCTCCAACCACCAGGAATCCCAGAAGCTGGCCTCCGCCGGGCATCAGCAGGCGCTTGCTCGCTCCATCCAGAGCGGCATCAAGCAGTTCTTCGTGCAGAACCCGCCGCCGGGGACCTACATCGCCTCCCTGCGTGATGCGGGCAAGATCGCGGCTGGCCCGCGCGAGCATATCGTCACGTCCGGGGAAAGCCTTGCGCTCATTGCCCAGCGCTACCAGGTCAGCCTGGTGGCGCTGCGTAACGCCAACGGTTTGAAGAGCGACACCATCAAGGTCGGCCAGACCCTGAGCATCCCGGCCACCACGGCTCTGGCGGTGCAGCCATGAGCGACATGGCAGAGCTGCGTCGTATCCACCTGCTCAGCCCACGCCTGGCCAACCAGATCGCAGCGGGCGAGGTGGTCGAGCGTCCGGCCTCGGTGATCAAGGAACTGCTGGAAAACAGTCTGGATGCCGGTGCTCGCCGGATCGACGTGGAGGTCGAGCAGGGCGGTGTGAAGCTGCTTCGGGTCCGCGATGACGGTTGCGGCATCCCTTCCGACGATCTTCCCCTGGCCCTGGCGCGCCATGCCACCAGCAAGATCCGTGATCTGGATGACTTGGAACGGGTCATGAGCCTCGGCTTCCGGGGCGAAGCACTGGCCTCCATCAGCTCTGTGGCGCGGTTGACCATGACCTCGCGCACAGCGGATGCCGACCAGGCCTGGCAGGTAGAGACCGAGGGACGTGACATGGAGGCCCGTGTGCAGCCTGCGGCTCACCCGGTGGGGACCACGGTGGAGGTGCGCGACCTGTTCTTCAACACGCCGGCGCGGCGCAAGTTCCTGCGGGCCGAGAAGACCGAGTTCGAGCATCTCCAGGAGGTGATCCGACGTCTCGCACTGGCGCGCTTCGATGTGGCCTTCCATCTGCGCCACAACGGCAAGACGGTATTTGCGTTGCATGAAGCCCGTGACGAGGTTGCCCGCGCACGGCGCGTCGCCAGCGTATGCGGCTCGGCTTTTCTGGAGCAGGCACTGCCCATCCAGGTAGAGCGCAATGGCTTGCACCTGTGGGGATGGGTCGGTCTGCCGACGTTCTCCCGTAGTCAGGCAGACCTCCAGTATTTCTACGTGAACGGTCGGATGGTGCGGGACAAACTGGTGGTGCATGCGGTGCGCCAGGCGTATCGCGATGTGCTGTACAACGGCCGTCATCCGACCTTCGTGCTGTTCCTGGAACTGGACCCGGCGGCGGTGGATGTGAACGTACACCCCACCAAGCATGAGGTGCGTTTCCGCGAGGGACGCACCGTTCATGACTTCCTTTACGGAACCCTGCACCGTGCACTGGGCGAGGTGCGCCCCGAAGACCAACTCGCTGCGCCGGCCGCGGTCGCGACCGTTGTTCGCCCTACGGGACTGGAAGCAGGGGAGTTTGGGCCCCAGGGTGAGATGAGCCTGGCCGCCAATGTGCTGGAACGCCCTGCAGCAGATCCGGCCTGGCGCCCGATAGCTTCGTCTGGCGGATACGTGCCGTCGTCACGGCCCGCCGGCCCTGTGGGAACCGCCGAAGCTCAGGCAGCCTACCGTGAGTATTTCGCGCCGTTGCCCGACTCAGCGCCGGTGAGCCTGCCGGAAAGCCAGGGCGATGTTCCGCCGCTGGGTTATGCGCTGGCGCAGCTCAAGGGCATCTACATCCTTGCAGAGAACGCCCAGGGCTTGGTGTTGGTCGACATGCACGCGGCTCACGAGCGCATTACCTATGAACGCCTGAAGGTCGCCATGGCCAGCGAGGGGCTCAAGGGACAGCCGCTGCTGGTGCCGGAGTCCCTGGCGGTGAGCCAGCGCGAGGCGGATTGTGCCGAAGAGCATGCGGCCTGGTTCCTGCGACTCGGCTTCGAACTGCAGCGACTAGGGCCGGAGACTCTGGCGATCCGCCAGACCCCGGCATTGCTGAAGCAGGCCGAGGCCTCGCAACTGGTGCGGGATGTGTTGTCGGATCTGCTCGAGTACGGGACCAGTGACCGCATTCAGGCGCATCTGAACGAGTTGCTGGCAACCATGGCCTGCCACGGTGCGGTGCGCGCAAATCGTCGGCTTACAGTGCCGGAGATGAACGGCCTGCTCCGTGATATGGAGCAGACCGAACGTAGTGGTCAGTGCAACCATGGGCGCCCTACCTGGACTCAGTTGGGCATGGATGACCTCGACAAGCTCTTCCTGAGAGGGCGTTGAGGTGGGGGAGCGTCTACCGCCCGCCATCTTCTTGATGGGGCCGACTGCTGCAGGGAAAACCGACCTGGCCATCGAGCTGGCTCAAGCATTGCCCTGTGAGCTGATCAGTGTCGACTCCGCTTTGGTCTATCGGGGAATGGACATCGGCACCGCCAAGCCGGATCGCGCCACGCTGGAAGCCTATCCGCACCAACTGATCGATATCCTCGATCCGTCCGAAGCATACTCAGCTGCCGATTTTCGTGCGGATGCGCTGGCTGCCATGACGGCAGCCACGGCCCGTGGCCGCATACCGCTCTTGGTTGGCGGCACGATGCTTTATTACAAGGCGTTGCTGGAGGGGTTGGCAGACATGCCCAGTGCCGATCCGGCCATACGCGCCGAATTGGAGGCCCGCGCTGCATGCGAGGGATGGGACGTCTTGCATCGGGAATTGGCGGTGGTCGACCCCGAGTCGGCAGCACGAATCCACCCCAATGACCCTCAGCGACTGACCCGAGCGCTCGAGGTGTACCTCTCTGGCGGAGTTTCCATGAGCGAGTTGCGGCGTCGACAGGCGTCGCAAAATCACGACATCGGCCCCGTTGGGACGGGGCATTTGCCTTATACTGTCGCGCAGCTGGCGATCGCTCCTGCGAGTCGCCAGGTTTTGCATGCGCGAATCGCGCAACGCTTTCGTCTGATGCTGGAACAGGGATTCGTCCAAGAGGTCGAAAACCTGCGCGAACGACGTGACTTGCACGCAGGATTGCCGTCTATAAGGGCTGTGGGTTACCGCCAGGTATGGGAGTACCTCGAGGGTAATCTCACGCGGGCCGAAATGGAGGAGCGAGGCATCATTGCTACGCGCCAGTTGGCCAAGCGACAGTTCACCTGGTTACGCAGTTGGGCCGATTTGCACTGGTTCGACAGCCTGGCTTGCGACAATCTGCCGCGCGCCTTGAAATACCTGGAGTCGGTCTCCATATTGGGCTAAGACCTCGCCAGTTACCGTCTATCCTTGGGGGTAGGGCGGCCAACTTTCTCGTCATTTGACAACTCATACGAATTAGATCCCTACAGGAGTGCGGCACATGTCAAAAGGGCATTCGCTACAAGACCCTTACCTGAATACCTTGCGTAAGGAACGCGTACCGGTTTCCATCTACCTGGTCAACGGTATCAAGCTGCAAGGCCAGATCGAGTCCTTCGACCAGTTCGTCATCCTGCTGAAGAACACCGTCAGCCAGATGGTCTACAAACACGCCATTTCCACTGTTGTACCGAGCCGCCCCGTCCGCCTGCCCAGCGCCAGCGAACAAGAGCAACCTGAGCCCGGTAACGCCTGATAGGAGCCTGCTTTGTTTTTCGAGCGCCCAGGTGGTGGTGAACGTGCCGTCCTTGTTCACTTGGAAGGTCATGATCCTGAGTCGCGAGAAGACCCGCAGGAATTCCAGGAGCTGGCTCGCTCGGCTGGTGCGGACACGGTGGCTTTTGTCTCCGTTTCCCGCCACCAGCCGACTGCCAAGTACTTGATCGGCAGCGGCAAGGTCGAAGAGCTCCACGATCTTGTCAAGACCGAGCAGGCTGAGCTTGTCATCTTCAATCACACCCTCACGCCCAGCCAGGAGCGCAACCTTGAGCGCGCCTTCGAATGCCGGGTGCTGGATCGTACCGGTCTGATCCTCGATATCTTCGCCCAGCGTGCCAGGACCCATGAAGGCAAGTTGCAGGTGGAGCTGGCGCAGCTCGAACACATGAGTACCCGCCTGGTTCGTGGCTGGACGCACCTAGAACGTCAGAAGGGCGGTATTGGCCTGCGTGGCCCTGGTGAAACCCAGCTGGAAACGGACCGTCGTCTCCTTCGTGTACGCATCCGCCAGATCAAACAACGTCTCGAAAAGGTCCGCAGCCAGCGTGAGCAGGCGCGGCGTGGCCGCAAGCGTGCAGATATCCCGTCCGTGTCCCTTGTGGGTTACACCAACGCAGGCAAATCCACGCTTTTCAACGCCCTGACCACATCAGAGGTTTATGCGGCCGATCAGTTGTTCGCCACGCTGGATCCCACATTGCGCAGGCTCGACTTGGCTGACCTGGGGCCGATCGTATTGGCTGACACAGTAGGTTTCATCCGTCATCTCCCGCACAAGCTCGTCGAGGCTTTCCGGGCTACCCTTGAAGAGTCGAGCAACTCCGACCTGCTTCTGCATGTGATCGATGCCCATGAGCCTGAGCGTATGGCGCAGATCGAACAGGTGTTGGCGGTGCTGGGGGAAATCGGTGCCGATGGATTGCCGATGCTGGAGGTCTACAACAAGATCGACCTGTTGGAGGCCATGGAGCCGCAGATTCAGCGAAACGAGCATGGAAAGCCCGAGCGTGTCTGGTTGTCTGCCAGAGAGGGAAAAGGCCTGGGGTTGCTCGAGCAGGCGATTGCGGAGTTGTTAGGGGAGGACCTCTTCGTGGGCACTCTCAAGCTGCCACAGCGACTCGGTCGTCTGCGAGCACAGTTTTTCGAGTTGGGGGCCGTGCAGAGCGAGCAGCATGACGACGCTGGCGATACGTTGCTGGCGGTCAGATTGCCGCGTGTCGAGCTGAACCGGCTTGTGAGTCGCGAAGGCTGGAAACCCCAGGCGTTCATCGAGCAACACACTTTGCAATAAGGCCGCAGAATGGCTTTTTGCCGCAGGTAGCGGGCTTTCGGTAGCATTGGCGGACGTGCTTTGGGCGCGTCTTTGCTTTATCAGTATGGAGAGCGCTATGGCTTGGAACGAGCCGGGTGGCAATTCGAACAATCAGGATCCCTGGGGTGGCCGCCGTGGTGGCGATCGCAAGGGGCCGCCGGATCTGGACGAAGCCTTCCGCAAGCTGCAGGACAGCCTTAACGGCCTGTTTGGAGGCGGCAAGAAACGAGGCGGTGATGAAAACCGGGGCGGTGGCTTTGGCTTGCTGGGTATCGCCCTGTTCATCCTTGCACTGGGCTGGCTCTACAGCGCGGTGTATGTGGTTGATGAGCAGGAGCAGGCTGTGGTGCTTCGCTTCGGCAAGTACTACGACACCGTAGGGCCCGGCCTGAACATCTACTTCCCGCCGATCGATCGCAAGTTCCAGGAGAACGTCACCCGGGAGCGCGCCTATAGCAAGCAAGGACAGATGCTTACCGAGGACGAGAATATCGTCGAGGTGCCGCTCACTGTTCAGTACAAGATCAGTGATCTGCAGAAGTTCGTGCTGAACGTCGATCAGCCTGAAGTGAGCTTGCAGCACGCCACCGAGAGCGCCCTCCGTCATGTGGTGGGCTCGACCGAGATGGACCAGGTCCTGACCGAAGGGCGCGAACTCATGGCCAGCGAGATCAAGGAGCGCCTGCAGCGCTTCCTCGATACCTATGGCACCGGCATCACCGTCACCCAGGTCAACGTCCAGAGTGCGGCTGCTCCTCGTGAAGTCCAGGAAGCGTTCGACGATGTGATTCGTGCTCGGGAGGATGAGCAGCGTGCCAAGAACCAGGCCGAGGCTTACGCCAATGGCGTGATCCCTGAAGCCCGGGGCCAGGCTCAGCGCATCATCGAAGAGGCCAACGGTTACCGTGAGGAGGTCATCTCCCGTGCCAAGGGTGAGGCTGATCGCTTCACCAAGCTCGTGGCTGAATACCGCAAGGCGCCCGAGGTCACGCGCCAGCGCCTCTACCTCGATACCATGCAGGAAGTCTTCAGCAGTACCAGCAAGGTCCTCGTGACTGGTGACAAGGGGCAGAACAACCTCCTCTACCTGCCGTTGGACAAGATGATCGACAATCGTGGTGGTGCCAGTGCGGCAATGCCGGCCCCGGCCTCCTCGAGTGGCGCGGCCAGCGACCTGGGTTCGCGTGTCACCACCGATCTGCAGCAGCGCGATCTGCGTTCTAGGGAGAGTCGCTGATGGGTAACAAGTCGCTGATCGCCCTGATCGGGGCTGTCGTGCTCGGGCTGGTGGCCTGGAGCAGCTTCTACATCGTGGCCCAGACCGAGCGGGCAGTTCTCCTGCAGTTCGGCCGTATCGTCGAAGCAGATGTTCAGCCGGGCCTCCATGTAAAGATTCCCTATGTCAACCAGGTGCGTAAGTTCGATGCACGTCTGCTGACCTTGGATACGCCCACCCAGCGCTTCCTGACTCAGGAGAAAAAGGCGGTGATGGTGGATGCCTATGCCAAGTGGCGGGTATCCGATGCCGAGCGCTTCTATACGGCAACGTCCGGTCTCAAGCAGATTGCGGATGAGCGCCTTTCTCGGCGTCTTGAGGCTGGTCTGCGTGACCAATTCGGCAAGCGCACGCTGCACGAAGTGGTATCAGGTGAGCGTGATGGCCTCATGGCTGATATCACGCGCTTGTTGAACGCCATGGCCAATAAGGAGTTGGGTATTGAGGTGATTGACGTCCGCGTCAAGGCCATCGACCTGCCGCGCGAAGTCAACCGCAGTGTATTCGAGCGGATGAGCACCGAGCGTGAGCGTGAAGCGCGCGAGCATCGTGCCAAAGGCAGTGAGCTGGCAGAGGGTATCCGTGCCGATGCCGATCGTCAGCGCCGTGTGTTGCTGGCAGAGGCTTATCGTGAGTCGGAAGAGCTCCGCGGCGATGGCGATGCCCAAGCAGCGGCCATCTATGCCAAGGCCTACAGCCAGGAGCCGGAGTTCTATTCCTTCTATCGGAGCCTGCAGGCCTACCGCGAAAGCTTCGCCAAGAAGAGTGATGTGATGGTTCTGGATCCGAACAGTGAGTTCTTTCAGTTTCTCAACAAGGCCAAATAAGGATACCCCCCGGCGGTCGAACCTGACCGCCGGGGTGACCCTCCGGGAAAACGTGTTATGATGGGCCAGCCGGGAAATCCCGGCTTTTTTGCGTCCGCGGGAATCATGTGGCAGGAAATTGGCATAGCGATCTGTTTTGTGCTGGTGCTGGAAGGCATCCTGCCCTTCCTCTATCCGCGCCGTTGGCGCGCCGCGGTGCTTGGGTTGGCGAGCCTGAAGGATCGCCATCTCCGCCTCATGGGCCTCGCCAGCATGTTGCTGGGGACCGGCCTCCTGTATCTGCTTCACTGAAGGCTTGCCGCCCGGCTAAGAGGGGAGTGGCGAAATGGCAACGGTAGATCGCTGGCTGCTGCCAGATGGAATCGAAGAAGTACTGCCGCCCGACGCGGCGCGTATCGAAGCAGCTCGCCGCCAGGTGCTGGACCTGTTCCAGCGCTGGGGCTATGACTTCGTGGTAACCCCGCACATCGAATTTCTCGAATCCCTGCTCACAGGTGCTGGGCAGGATCTCGAGCTGCGCACGTTCAAGGTCACCGATCCGCAATCGGGGCGGCAGATGGGCTTTCGCGCCGACATCACGCCCCAGGTCGCGCGTCTGGACGCTCATACCCTGCGTCGTGAAGGGCCCAACCGGCTGTGCTATGCGGGCAGTGTCCTGCATGCCAAGCCGCGCGCACTTTCCACCTCCCGCAGCCCGATCCAATTGGGCGCCGAACTGTATGGTGATGCCAGTCCGGCCAGTGATGTCGAAGTCATCAGCCTGATGCTGGAAATGCTCGAGCTGGCCGATGTCCCGGACGTGCACATGGATCTCGGCCATGTCGGTATTTACCGTGGCCTTGCCCGTGCTGCCGAGTTGTCTGGCCAGGCCGAGCAGCGTCTCTTTGATGCCCTGCAGCGCAAGGCGGTCGATGAGGTGGCCGAGCTGACTGAAAGCCTCCCTGCACATCTCGCCGGCATGCTTCGCTCCCTCGTCGAGCTCTGTGGTGATCGCCAGGTCCTGGAGCTTGCCCAGGGCGTCCTGGTGGATGCGCCCGAAGAAGTCCATGTTGCGCTCGATGAACTGGTCGCCATTGCTGATGAGCTGGAGCTGCGTTATCCGGAACTTCCTCTGTACTTCGACCTGGGCGAGTTGCGCGGCTACCACTACCACACGGGGGTGGTCTTCGCGGCATTCGTGCCGGGTGAAGGGCAGTCCATTGCCCAGGGTGGTCGCTACGACGATATCGGCGCCGACTTTGGGCGTGCGCGTCCGGCGACTGGCTTCTCCACCGACCTGAAGACCCTGGTTACGCTGGGGCGTATGCAGCTGGACGATGCACCTGCCGGAATCTGGGCGCCGGATGTCCATGACGTTTACCTCTGGCAGGCGATCAAGCGTTTGCGTGTGGAAGGCCAGCGAGTCGTTCAGGCGCTGCCGGGCCAGGATGTGGGCAGCGCGCAGGAAGTGGCCTGTGATCGCCAGTTGATCCTGCAGGATGGGCGCTGGCAGGTTGCGCCCCTGGTTTAAGGTTTTCCCGCCGGCGCGCGCCGGCATCGAGCTTCCGAAGAGGACAAGTGTTATGGGTAAGAATGTCGTGGTCCTGGGCACCCAGTGGGGTGATGAGGGCAAAGGCAAGATCGTCGACCTGCTGACCGACCAGGCAGCAGCCGTCGTGCGCTACCAGGGCGGCCACAACGCGGGTCACACCCTTGTGATCGATGGCGAGAAGACCGTCCTGCACCTGATTCCGTCCGGCATCCTGCGCGAGAACGTGCAGTGCATGATCGGCAACGGCGTGGTCGTGGCGCCGGACGCGCTGATGCGCGAGATAACCAAGCTCGAGGAGAAAGGCGTACCGGTTCGTGAGCGCCTGCGCATCAGCCCTTCCTGCACCCTGATCCTCCCGTACCACGTGGCCCTCGACCAGGCGCGTGAGAAAGCGCGCGGCGACGCCAAGATCGGTACCACCGGTCGCGGCATCGGTCCGGCCTACGAGGACAAGGTTGCTCGTCGCGGCCTGCGTATCGGCGACCTGTTCCACCGCGAGCGTTTTGCAGCCAAGTTGGGCGAGTTGCTGGACTATCACAACTTCGTCCTGCAGAACTACTACAAGGAGCCGGCCGTCGACTTCCAGAAGACCCTCGACGAAGCCCTGGGCTACGCCGAGCTGCTGAAGCCGATGATCACCGACGTTGCCGCCCGTCTGCACGAACTGCGCAAGCAGGGTGCCTACATCATGTTCGAGGGCGCCCAGGGCTCCCTGCTGGACATCGACCACGGCACCTATCCCTACGTGACCAGCTCCAGCACCACGGCTGGCGGTACCGCCACCGGTTCCGGCTTCGGCCCGTTGTACCTGGACTACATCCTCGGTATCACCAAGGCCTACACCACCCGTGTCGGCTCCGGCCCGTTCCCCACCGAGCTGTTCGATGATACCGGCGCTTACCTGGCCAAGCGTGGCCACGAGTTTGGTTCCACCACCGGTCGTGCCCGTCGTTGTGGTTGGTTCGATGCCGTCATCCTGCGTCGCGCCATCGAGATCAACAGCATCTCCGGCCTGTGCCTGACCAAGCTGGATGTGCTGGATGGCCTCGAAACCATCCGCATCTGCACCGGCTACAAGGATCAGAACGGCAACCTGCTGGACGATGCGCCCACCGATGCCGACAGCTACATCGGACTGCAGCCCGTGTACGAGGAACTGCCGGGCTGGACCGAGTCCACAGTCGGAGCCAAGTCCCTCGAAGAGCTGCCTGCCAACGCCCGCGCCTACATCAAGCGCGTGGAGGAGCTGGTGGGGGCGCCCATCGACATCATCTCCACCGGCCCGGATCGCAACGAGACCATCGTCTTGCGCCATCCTTACGCCTGAGTGCGATGAACGAAAAAGGGCCGCTGATGCGGCCCTTTTTCTTTATGCGGCAGCGACCGTTCGTCGATCCTTTCTCCCATCCCGCCGCGCTCCTGCCCCGTCACGGCCACACTTCATGGGCCGGAAATGCAAAAAATTTGCGGCATACCCCTTGCCGAGGACCTATATAAATCCCGGAAGTCGCCGTTAAACCAGAACGGTCGTTGAGGAGTAATCGTCGTGTCCGCCATCCTGTCCCTCCTGCAGAGCCGTCTGTTGCGGCCTGTATTCATCGCCCTCGGAATCGCCCTGCTGGTGCAGGTGGTGGTGGCTGTTGTGCTGACCCGGGGCACGGTCGACGCCTTGGTCACGGATCTTGGCAAGCGCCTGGGTGCTGACACTCAGCGCTTGTCTGGCGAGCTCGCGCAGGCAGGGCAGGAGGTGTCAGGTAGTCTGTCCAGTCTTTCCGCGCAGACCCGTGAGCGCCTGAGTGCTTCCCTGTCGGAGCGATTGAAGGCCGAGCAGGGGCAATTGCGCGAAACCCTCGAGCAGAGCTTGAAGGCGTCCGCCAATGACCTGGCCCAACTGCTGGCGGCTGTCGCGCCTCGCGCCATGTGGGACAGCGATATTCCTACTCTTTCGGAGTTCGCCCGCCGCGCCCAGCGCAACCCCAACGTGCTGTTCGTGGTTTATGACGATGCCCAGGGGCAGCACCTGACCCGTTACCTCAATCGTGAAAACGAAGTCATCAAGGCTCTGTTGGAGAAAGGGCAGGGCGCGCGGGCGCTGGACAAGGTGTTGAATGCTGCGGCCAATGATCCTTCCGTCTACATGGTCGAGGCCTCCATCAGCCCCAACGGGGTGGAGATTGGCAAGGTCCGCCTCGGCGTCTCCACTGCCTCTGTCGAAGCCCAGTTGAAAGCGTTGGACAGTCGCTTCAGCGCCCTCATAGCCAGCAGTGGTGATCTGGTGGCTCAGAGCCTTGCGGGCGCAGCTTCCGGTAGCACTGCCGTTCTCACGGCGCGTTTGAAGTCTGCCCAGGATGCAGCCAGCAGCATGAGCACCGGAACCCAGAGCACCGTGGAGGGGGCGGCCCACGAACTGCGCTGGCGCATCGGCCTGGCGCTCGTGCTGGTCGGTCTCGGTGTGTTGCTGGTGCTGGCAGTGGTGTTGGGTCATCGTGTGGTCAATCGCCTGCGGTTGCTGATTTCCGCCTTGAACGACCTGGCAGCGGGCGAGGGCGACCTGACCCGGCGTGTGCAGATCGACAGCCGTGACGAGGTGGGAGAGATGGCAGGCGCGGTGAATCGCTTCATCGACAAGCTCCAGCCGATCGTCCGTGAAGCGGGCGAGGTGGCGGTGCGCACCGGTTCGGAGATCCGCTCCCTGGCGGAACGCAGCCGGGCGGCTGAGGCTGCCGCTGATCGACAGCGCAACGAAGTCGCCGGCAGCCTGGAGGCTCTGGGCCAGATGGCGGCCGAGGCCCAGGCCGAGAGCCATGCCATGCAGACCGCGCTCCAGCAGGTCGGCGAGATTCGCCAAGCCACCCAAGACAGTGCAGCGATCGCCCGCAAGGTAGGTGGGCTGATCGAGACCCTGGAGGAGCGGGTCCAGAACGGTTCCGAAGTCATCGAGCGCCTGGCGCGGCAAAGCGAGCAGATCGAAGTCGTGCTCTCGGTGATCCATGGTATTGCCGAGCAGACCAACCTGCTCGCGCTCAACGCCGCGATCGAGGCGGCGCGTGCGGGAGAAAGTGGGCGCGGGTTCGCAGTTGTTGCTGATGAGGTGCGCGCGCTGGCCAGCAAGACCCAGCAATCCACCGGTGACATCCAGGCTCATATCGGTGCACTGCAGAAAGGTGCGCAGGAAGCGGTGGCGGCGATATCCCAGGCCCGTGCGCGTGCTGCCGAAGGCATCGACGCCCTGCGGGACAGCGAGCGTCTGCAGCAGAGCGTCCAGCAGGCGGTTGAAGGTGTGCACGAGGCGGTACAGACGGCGGCGCGCGCGGCAGAGCATCAGGCCGAAGGGGCGGGCGCTGTGCGCGGGCGGGTCGATGTCATCCATGCCGAGGCGCGCCTGGCCGCCGAAGCGGTTGCGGCTACAGCCAGCAGCGGACGTGTGCTGGATGGGCTCGCAGCTCAGCTCAAATCCAGCCTGGGGCAGTTCAAGGCGTGATGGAGAAGTGTCAGAAAGCACAAAGCCGAGCATTGCTCGGCTTTGTCTTGAAAAGTGGTGCCCAGGAGAAGACTCGAACTTCCACGGTGTTGCCACCGCTAGGACCTGAACCTAGTGCGTCTACCAATTCCGCCACCTGGGCACATTGCGATGATTGCTCATCGACTTTTGCTGCACTTGATCGACTGTGTCGACAGGGCGTGCTGCTTCCCTATTTTGAAACTCGGCGCGTTGCCGTGTTTCTGAAGAGTGGTGCCCAGGAGAAGACTCGAACTTCCACGGTGTTGCCACCGCTAGGACCTGAACCTAGTGCGTCTACCAATTCCGCCACCTGGGCACTGCGTGCGATGATTGCTCACCGTCTTCACACTACAACGTCAGCAACGTTGTGGGCGCGAACTATACGGTTCGGGTTTTTGCTTGTAAACCCCTGACCCCGAAAAAAATTATTCTCTGGCGAAAGCTGACCGACGATCGGATTTCGCGCTTCAATAGCTACATGACAAGCCGACCTATGAATGAAAAGGTGATTCCCAACTGATGGCCGATTGGCAAAACCTCGATCCCGAGGCCGCACGCGAAGCGGAAAAATACGACAACCCCATTCCCAGCCGTGAACTCATCCTGCAGCGCCTCGACGAACGTGGCGCTCCTGCCAGCCGTGAGCAACTGGTGGAAGAGTTCGGCCTGACCACGGACGACGAGCTGGAAGCCCTGCGGCGCCGGCTGCGTGCCATGGAACGTGATGGCCAGCTTATCTATACGCGCCGTGGTGCCTATGCACCGGTGGACAAGCTCGACCTCATACGCGGCCGCATCAGCGGCCACCGGGACGGCTTCGGCTTCCTGATCCCCGACGACGGCAGCGACGACCTCTTCCTCAGCCCCGCCCAGATGCGCCTCGTGTTCGACGGCGACCGCGCCCTCGCGCGCGTTTCCGGCCACGACCGCCGTGGCCGCCGTGAAGGTGCGCTGGTGGAAGTCATCGAGCGCGCCCACGAGACCCTGGTGGGCCGCTTCTTCGAAGAGAGCGGCATCGGCCGCGTGGTCGCCGACAATCCCAAGATCCAGCAGGAAGTGCTGGTGGCCCCCGACAAGCGGGGCGGTGCACGCCACGGCCAGTTCGTCCAGGTGCGCATCGAGCAATGGCCGAGCGCCTTCCGCCTGGCCCAGGGCGAAGTGGTGGACGTGCTGGGCGATTACATGGCGCCCGGCATGGAGATCGAAGTCGCCCTGCGCAGCTACGACATCCCCCACGAGTGGCCCGAGGCCGTCGAGAAGGAGGCCGCCAAGCTCAAGCCCGAAGTGGCCGAGAAGGACAAGCAGAAGCGCGTCGACCTGCGCGACCTGCCCCTGGTCACCATCGATGGCGAGGACGCCCGCGACTTCGACGATGCGGTCTATGCCGAGGCTCGCAAGGGCGGCGGCTGGCGTCTGTTCGTCGCCATCGCCGACGTTTCCCACTATGTGAAGGTCGGTTCGGCACTGGATGAAGAAGCCGCCAAGCGCGGCAACTCCGTCTACTTCCCCGAGAAGGTCGTGCCGATGCTGCCGGAGGTCCTCTCCAACGGCCTCTGCTCGCTGAATCCCCAGGTCGACCGACTGGCCATGGTCTGCGAGGTCACCCTGTCCCGGGCCGGCAAGATGACCGGCTACGAGTTCTACGAGGCCGTCATCCACTCCCACGCGCGGCTCACCTACACCAAGGTCAGCCAGTTGCTGGAGACGCCCGACTCCCCCGAGGGGCAGCAACTCGCCGAGCAGATGCCGCACCTGGTCCCGCACCTGCAGCAGCTCTACAAGTTGTACAAGGTGCTCCTGGCCGCCCGTCACAAACGCGGCGCCATCGACTTCGAAACCCAGGAAACGCGCATCGTCTTCGGTGCCGACCGCAAGATCGCCGAGATCCGTCCGACCCAGCGCAATGATGCCCACAAGCTCATCGAGGAATGCATGCTCTGCGCGAACGTCGCCACCGCGCGCTTCATGCAGGACCATGACATTCCCTCGCTCTACCGTGTGCACGACGGCCCGCCGGCCGAGCGCCTGGAGAAGCTGCGCCTGTTCCTCGGCGAACTGGGCCTGAGCCTCAACAAAGGCAAGGGCGAACCGACGCCGAGCGACTACCAGGCGCTGCTGGAGACCATCCGTGATCGCCCGGACTACCACCTGATCCAGACGGTGATGTTGCGCTCCCTCAGCCAGGCGGTGTACAGCGCCGACAACCAGGGCCACTTCGGCCTCAACTACGACGCCTACACCCACTTCACTTCGCCGATCCGTCGTTACCCGGACTTGCTGGTGCACCGTGCCATCCGCAGTGTGATCCGCTCCAAGCGCGAGACCGAGCACGTCCGCCGTGCTGGCGCCGCCGCCATGCCCAAGGCGCGTATCTACCCCTACGACGAAGCGGCCCTCGAACGCCTTGGCGAACAGTGCTCCATGACCGAGCGCCGGGCCGATGAAGCCACCCGCGATGTGACCAACTGGCTGAAGTGCGAGTACATGCGCGAGCGGGTGGGCGAGACCTTCCCCGGTGTCGTTTCTGCCGTCACCGGCTTCGGCCTGTTCGTCGAACTCACCGACATCTATGTAGAAGGTTTGGTGCACGTCACCGCACTGCCTGGCGACTACTACCACTTCGACGCGATCCACCACCGCCTCGCCGGTGAGCGCAGTGGCCGCAGTTTCCGCCTGGGGGACCAGGTGGAAGTGGTCATCGCCCGGGTTGACCTTGACGAGCGCAAGATCGATTTCGAGCTCTCCGAGAACGTGCTGACAGCGCCGGTCGGCCGTAAGAAGCGCGGTACCGACAAGGCCGCGCCGGTTGCTGAGCCTCGCACTGCCAAAGGCCCCAAGACCCGTAGTCGCGGGAGTAAGCCCTCTGCCCAGGCGAAGAAGGCCGCGCGAGCACCCCAGCCCGAGCAGATAGCGCCCGGCGTCGCCGTGGCACCCCGTCGTGCCAAGGCCGGCAAGGTCCAGGCGTTGCCACCGGTGGCGCCCGAGATCCTTGCCCAGGCTGAGGAAATGCTCGGCAACACCGACGTCAAACGCAGCCGCGCCCTGAAGCAGGCATTGCTCAGCGAGGCCCGGCAGGGCAGCGAGAAACCGCGCGAAGGCAAGGGCAAGGCCGGCAAGGGTTCGTCCCGCGCCGCGCCCTTCGGCGCCGACGGCCAGGACCCGGCCGGCAAGGCCCGGCCTGCCAAGGCGGGGGGTGACAAGTCGAAGAAGGCCAAGCCCGCCGCCAAGGCGAGCAAGCCAGGCAAGCATCGCAAGGGGCCGCCCAAGCCCAAGGCCGCCGGTAGCGGCAAGAACAAGGTCAAGTCATGAGTGAGTTGGAAAAGGTCTACGGCGTGCACGCCGTGGAAGCGTTGTTGCGTCACCACCCCAAGCGCGTGAAGCAGTTGTGGCTGGCCGAGAGCCGGCAGGACCCGCGCATCCAGGCCCTGCTGGGTTTGGCCGGACAGGCCCGCGTACCGGTCGGTAACAAGGACCGGCGCGAGCTGGACGAGTGGGCAGAGGGGGTCCACCAGGGCGTCGTCGCCGAGGTCAGTCCCAGTCAGGTGTGGGGCGAGAACATGCTCGACGAGCTGCTGGAGCGCAGCGAGGGCTCGCCCTTGCTGCTGGTACTGGACGGCGTCACCGACCCCCACAACCTGGGTGCTTGCCTGCGCACCGCCGACGCCGCCGGCGTGCAGGCGGTCATCGTTCCGAAGGACAAGTCCGCCACCCTCAACGCCACCGTGCGCAAGGTCGCCTGCGGTGCGGCGGAGGTGGTGCCCCTGGTGGCCGTCACCAACCTGGCCCGTACCCTGGAGAAACTGCAGAAGAAGGGCCTGTGGACGGTCGGCACTGCCGGCGAGGCCGAACAGGTCATCTACCAACAGGACCTCACCGGCCCCACCGTGCTGATCATGGGGGCCGAAGGCAAGGGCATGCGCCGCCTGACCCGCGAGCATTGCGACTACCTGGTCAAGCTGCCCATGGGCGGCAGCGTCAGCAGCCTCAACGTCTCCGTCGCCACCGGCATTTGCCTGTTCGAGGCGGTACGCCAGCGCACCGCCGGCAAGCCCTTCGCCGCCAGCGAGCGCTAGCGAGCAGCGACGGGGCGCGCCACTTCGGCCGTCCCGTCGCGCCCTTATCGGCTGTTCAAATATTCACCAGTTTTTCTTGCGTGGTCCTGCGCCCTTCTCTAGAATGGCGCCCCTTGCCGCGACGGCAGGCGTTCGTACGCCCGATGCGCAGCAAGCCAAAACGAAACATTCACTCCTTGCCTGACCACGATGTTGGCAGGCTACAACCCGTAAGGAGCATTTATGCGTCATTACGAAATCATCTTCCTGGTTCACCCGGACCAGAGCGAGCAGGTTGGTGGCATGGTCGAGCGCTACACCAAGCTGATCGAAGAAGACGGCGGCAAGATCCACCGTCTGGAAGATTGGGGCCGTCGTCAACTGGCCTACGCCATCAACAACGTTCACAAGGCTCACTACGTGATGCTGAACGTCGAGTGCAGCGGCAAGGCCCTGGCCGAGCTGGAAGACAACTTCCGCTACAACGACGCCGTCCTGCGCAACCTGGTCATCCGTCGCGATGAAGCCGTTACCGGCCAGTCCGAGATGCTCAAGGCCGAGGAAAACCGCAACGAGCGCCGTGAGCGTCGTGAGCGCGTTGAGACTGAAAGCGCCGCTGAAGGCGATGACAGCGACAACGACAGCGACAACGCTGACGAGTAATCCCCGGACCTTATTGAGGAGCCAAGTTCATGGCACGTTTCTTCCGTCGTCGTAAGTTCTGCCGTTTCACCGCTGAAGGCGTGAAAGAGATCGACTTCAAGGATCTCAACACCCTGAAGGCCTACATCTCCGAAACCGGCAAGATCGTTCCCAGCCGTATCACCGGTACCAAGGCCAAGTACCAGCGTCAGCTGGCCACCGCTATCAAGCGCGCCCGCTACCTGGCCCTGCTGCCCTACACCGACAGCCACGGCCGTTGATCCCGGACTGCCGGCAAGCTGAGAGATAGATCGCATGCGCGCACTGGCCGAATTCACCATGCGGGGCCGCATGCAGGCAACACTGGCTGTAGCCGGTTCCGCCGCTGTTCCACTGTTGTTCTGGCTGAGCGCAGCCGCCGGTGGCCTCGTGCTGCTGCGGCGTGGCTTCAGCGATGCCTTCGGCATCCTGGCCTGGGCGGTTCTACCGGCGTTCTGCTGGTGGTACCTGGGCGAACCGAGCACCCTTCTGGTCCTGCTCGGAACGCTGGTGCTGGCGCAGATTCTGCGCGCCACCACCTCCTGGAACCATGTGCTGCTGGGCAGCCTGGTGATCGGGGTGGTGTTCGCCCTGGTGCTGGGCCATACCCATGGCGAATTGATCAGCGCTCTCTCGACCGAGATTTCCAAGGTCATGGCGCAGTTCAAGAGTGGCAGTCCCGCGTCGGGCGAAGAGGCCGACGCGCTGCAGGCGATGATGTTGCCGCTCCTCACCGGGGTGATGGCGTCCTCCCTGCAGATGACCAGCCTGCTCTGCCTGGTGCTTGCGCGTTACTGGCAGGCGGCGCTGTACAACCCGGGCGGTTTCGGCCGCGAGTTCCGGAGTCTGCGCCTGTCGCCCGTCGTCGCGGCGCTGCTGTTGCTGGGTGCCATGCTGGCACCGCAACTGTCGCCCGAGGCGGCGATGTTCGGCCCGCTGTGCAGCGTGCCGCTGCTGGTCGCCGGTATCGCATTGGGGCATGGCCTGATCGCCCAGAAACAGCTGTCGGGCGGTTGGCTGGTGGTGTTGTACGCCGCCGTGCTGATGCTCGGGAACTTGATCTGTCTGTTGGCTGTGATCGACAGCCTGTTTGATTTTCGCGGCCGCCTCGCGCGCAAGAACGGCGACGGCCCCGCGAACGGTGAAGGTTAAAAGTTAAGAGGTTAATGCCAAATGGAAGTCATCCTGCTGGAAAAAATCGCCAACCTGGGCAACCTGGGCGACAAGGTGAACGTAAAGTCCGGTTACGGCCGTAACTACCTGCTGCCGCAGGGCAAGGCCACCGCTGCTACCGCCGAGAACGTTGCTGCGTTCGAAGCCCGCCGCGCTGAACTGGAAAAACTGGCTGCCGACAAGAAGGCTTCTGCTGAAGCCCGCGCTGCCCAACTGTCCGAGCTGGAAGTGACCATCACTGCCACCGCTGGTGACGAAGGCAAGCTGTTCGGTTCCATCGGTACCCACGACATCGCTGACGCCCTGACCGCCGCTGGCGTTCCGGTTGCCAAGGCCGAAGTCCGCCTGCCGAACGGCACCATCCGCCAGACCGGCGAATACGACGTGGCCGTGCACCTGCACACCGACGTCGAAGCCGCGGTCAAGCTGATCGTCGTAGCCGCCTAAGCGACGCGCCCGGTGGGTCCTCGCTTGAGGGCCGTCCAGGCGGAGCAGGCTTGCACTCCGGTGCGGCCGGCTCAACAATCGGGCACGTCATTGCGCAAGCGGTGACGTGCCCGTTGTCTTTCTACCCCCTTCCATTCCGAGCCCATGAACGAGATCAGCATTCCCGAGCAGTTCGACCTGGAAACCTCAGCCCTCAAGGTGCCGCCGCACTCCATCGAGGCCGAGCAGGCGGTTCTGGGTGGCCTCATGCTGGACAACAACGCCTGGGAGCGGGTGCTGGACCAGGTGTCCGATGGCGACTTCTACCGCCACGACCACCGACTGATCTTCCGCTCCATCTTCAAGCTCGCCGAGCGCAACATGCCCTTCGACGTCGTCACCCTGTCCGAGCAACTGGACAAGGAAGGGCAGCTCTCCCAGGTCGGCGGCCTGGCCTACCTCGGCGAACTGGCCAAGAACACCCCCTCGGTGGCCAACATCAAGGCCTATGCGCAGATCATCCGCGAGCGCGCCACCCTGCGGCAGCTGATCGGCATCAGCAACGAGATCGCCGACAGCGCCTACGCCCCCCAGGGTCGTACCGGCGAAGAGATCCTCGACGAGGCCGAGCGCAAGATCTTCGAGATCGCCGAAGCCCGTCCCAAGACCGGCGGCCCGGTGGGTATCAACGACATCCTGGTCAAGGCCATCGACCGCATCGACGAGCTGTTCAACAACGGCGACGCCATCACCGGCCTGACCACCGGCTTCGACGACCTCGACCAGCAGACCAGCGGCCTGCAGCCGGCGGACCTGATCATCGTCGCCGGCCGTCCCTCCATGGGTAAGACCACCTTCGCCATGAACCTGGTGGAGAACGCCCTGATGCGCAGCGACAAGGCGATCCTGGTGTACTCCCTGGAGATGCCCTCGGAATCCATCGTGATCCGTATGCTCGCCTCCCTCGGCCGCATCGACCAGACCAAGGTCCGTGCCGGCCGCCTGGACGACGACGACTGGCCGCGCCTCACCTCCGCCGTGAACCTGCTCAACGACCGCAAGCTGTTCATCGACGACACCGCCGGCATCTCCCCCTCGGAAATGCGCGCCCGCACCCGCCGTCTGGCCCGCGAGCACGGCGAGATCGGCCTGATCATGGTCGACTACCTGCAGCTCATGCAGATTCCCGGTTCAAGCGGCGACAGCCGGGTGAACGAGATCTCCGAGATCTCCCGCTCGCTCAAGGCCCTGGCCAAGGAATTCAACTGCCCGGTGATCGCCCTGTCCCAGCTCAACCGCTCCCTGGAACAGCGCCCCAACAAACGCCCGGTCAACTCCGACCTCCGCGAATCCGGGGCCATCGAGCAGGACGCCGACATCATCATGTTCGTGTACCGCGACGAGGTGTATCACCCCGAGACCGAGTACAAGGGTGTCGCCGAGATCATCATCGGCAAGCAGCGTAACGGCCCCATCGGCACCGTCCGCCTGGCCTTCCTCGGCAAGTACTCGCGCTTCGAGAACCTCGCCCCCGGCAGCTACAACTTCGAAGACGAGTAGACCGGCTCGCAACATCCGTCGTGGATCAATGAACACGGGCGCCCTGCAGGTATCATGGGCGCCCGTTTTCGTTCATGAGCCACCCCCATGCGCCCGCTGATCGCCGCCGTCGACCTCTCCGCCATCCGCCACAACCTTGCCGTCGCCCAGCGCTGTGCGCCTGGCCGCCAGGTGTTCGCAGTGGTCAAAGCCAACGCCTACGGCCACGGCGTGCGCGAAGTGGTGAGCGTGTTGCGCGGCGTCGCCGACGGTTTCGCCGTCGCCTGCCTGGAGGAAGCCGCCGAAGTCCGCGCCCTGGACGACCGCGCCCGCATCCTGCTGCTGGAAGGCTGCTTCGAAGCCCGCGAAGTGATGATCGCCGCCCAGCTCGGCCTCGACCTGGTGATCCAGAGCGAGCGCCAGGCCCGCGCCCTGCTGGCGTCGGACATCGGCCGCCCGCTGAATGTCTGGCTCAAGCTCGACAGCGGCATGCACCGCCTGGGCTTCGACGCTGACGGCCTGCGCACCTGGCACGCCCGCCTGCAGGGTGACGCGCGCATCGCCGAGCTCAACCTCATCAGCCACTTCGCCTGTGCCGACGAGCGCGGCCACAGCCTCACCGAAGTGCAACTGGAGCGCTTCCTCGACGTCCTCGACCTGGATTTCCACCAGCGCAGCCTGGCCAACTCGGCCGCCGTACTCAGCGTCCCGGCCGCCCACATGGACTGGGTCCGCCCCGGCATCATGCTCTACGGCGCCAGCGCCATCAGCGACCTCAGCGCCCGCGAACTGGGGCTCAAACCGGCCATGAGCCTGACCGCCGAACTCATCGCCGTGCGCGACGTGGCTGCCGGCGAGAGCGTCGGCTACGGCGCCACCTGGGTCGCCCAGCGCCCCACGCGGATCGGCACCGTCAGTTGCGGATACGCCGACGGCTACCCGCGCCACGCCCCCAGCGGCACTCCCGTGGTGATCCATGGCCAGCGCGTCCCGCTGGTTGGGCGGGTGTCGATGGACATGCTCGCGGTGGACCTCACCGACCTGCCGGAGGCCCGCGAAGGGGATGCCGTGGAACTCTGGGGCGCGCAACTGCCGGTGGATGAAGTGGCCGCCGCCTGCGGCACCATCGGCTACGAGCTGCTGACCAAAGTCACCGCCCGCGTTCCCCGTCGCTACCTGAGCTGAGCGGGAGAGGCTCAGGTCAGCCCGGTCGACACCTTCAGCACGTCCAGGCGCAGGCAGGCCTCGCCGGAAAGCTCACCGTTGTCGCCGAAGATCGCGAAGCCCGAACGCCCCCGGGCCTTCACCCGGTAGAGCGCCTGGTCTGCCGTCTTGTACAGGCCGGCGAACTGCCGGGCGTGGTTCGGGTAGAGCGCCACGCCGATGCTGATGGTCACCGTCAGCTCGTGTTGGCCGTAGCACACCGGCCTGGACAGCTCCGCCAGCAGACGCTCGGCGATCTCCCGCGCGTGGGGCTCGGCGTCCGGCCCGCAGATCAGCACCGCAAACTCGTCCCCGCCCAGACGCGCCACACTGTCGCCACCCCGCACGTGCTCGCGCAGGCGCTGGCCGATGGCCCGCAGCATCGCATCGCCGGCGTCGTGGCCATGGCGGTCGTTGATCGGCTTGAAGTGGTCCAGGTCGATCAGCATCAGTGCCACCGTCTCCTCGCGGCGCCCGGCATTGGCCAGGGCCTGCTCGGCGCGGTCGATCAGATGGCGGCGGTTGGGCAGGTCCGTGAGGCTGTCGTGGAAGGCCGCATGTTCCAGCTCGCACTCCCGCTCGCTGAGGCGCTGGTTGGCCGCCGCCAGTTCCGCCGTGCGCCGGGTCACCGCCGCCTGCAGCTCATCCGAACTGGCCTGCATCTGCGCCAGCCGCGCGGTCTTCTCGCGGTCGGCCAGCTCCAGCGCAGCCGCCTTCTCCTGCTTGAGCATCTGGATGCGGTAGGCCAGGGCGAAGGAGAACAGGATGGACTCGGCCGCCACCGCGATGGGAAACATGTAGGCCGTGAAATTGGTGGGCTGCACGATCCCCGCCGCACGCATCACCAGCACGGCGGTGCTGATCAGCACCGTGCCGTAGCCCACCAGGTAGAAGCGTGCCGGGAAGAAGCCCTGGTACCAGCGCACGCCGGCGCTGACCAGCGCGGTGGGCACCGTGACGATGGGCGTCAGGGCGATCAGCAGTGCGCCCTCGGCGCGGTAGCCGAGGGCGTTGATCAGGATGGCGATGGCATAGAGCACGCAGCCGGTGTTGAGCGCCCGATCCGCCCACATCAGCCCGCGCCGGGTGTAGAGCAGCTCCTGGGTGAAGCGCATGACGAAGATGCCCCACAGCGAGGGCAGGGTGATGCGGTCCAGCCAGAACGGCACCGGCCAGTCCCCCCAGAAGTACTGGAAGCCGTGGCCGGTCATGCTGAGGATGAACACCAGCGCGCAGCCGGTGGCCAGCACGTACCAGAAGTAGGCCTTGTCTCGCAGCGCAACGAGGATGAACAGGTTGTAGAGGAACAGCGCCAGGATCACCCCGTAGATGATGCCGAAGCCCAGGTTCTCGGTGGCGCGCAGGTCCTGCAGGTCCTGCAACTGCCAGACCTTGAGCGGGAAGGAGTTGCCGGCCGGATCGTAGCTGCGGAAGTAGAAGGTCAGCCCTCGCTCATCGACGGGCGGCAGGCGGAACACCATGCGCCGGTAGTCGTGGTCGCGGCCCTCGGCGAAGGGCACGCTCTCGCTGGTGACGCGCTCCCGCCAGCCGCCCTGGCCATCCGGCAGGAACAGGCTCACCCGGTACACGGTGATGCCCGAGTTCTCCAGCCACCATTGCGCCGGAGCCCCCGGCGCGCGGGCCAGTTGCACCTTCACCCACCACTGGCTGCGACTCTGCCCCACTGAAGCACGCCCCTCGGCCGGCACGAAGCGCGCCTGCACCGCCGGGTCGGCCATGTCGGCGATGGTCAGTTGGCCGCTGGGATCTTCGAGGAGTTCGATGGAGCCGTTGAGGGTAAGGCCGCTGCTATCGGGTTGCAGCGTGAAGGGTGCTGCGCCGGCGTGCGTGCACAGGCCAAGAACACCCAGCAGAACCAGGGGGATGAGTCGAGACAACACCGCACGCTCCTGTGTGCCCGTTACCGGTGGAAGCGGGCGATCTTGTTATCGGCGGGAGTATAGCCATTGGACATCAACGCTTCATGACAGCAGCACGAAACGTGCCGTCATCTGTCCGAAGCACCCTCAAAAAACCCAGCGTGGGAGTCGGGCTTGTACATTTTTTGTGCTATATTCCGCGCCCCCGTGAAAGCCAGCTGATCAAAAAACATGCAAGCCGCCAAGCCGCTGTTCGACTACCCCAAGTACTGGGCCGAGTGCTTCGGGCCCGCCCCCTTCCTGCCCATGAGCCGGGAAGAGATGGATCAGCTGGGCTGGGATTCCTGCGACATCATCATCGTCACCGGCGATGCCTACGTCGATCATCCTTCGTTCGGCATGGCCATCATCGGCCGCCTGCTGGAGGCCCAGGGCTTCCGCGTGGGCATCATCGCCCAGCCCGACTGGCGCTCGAAGGACGACTTCATGAAGCTCGGCGAGCCGAACCTGTTCTTCGGGGTCGCCGCCGGCAACATGGACTCGATGATCAACCGCTACACCGCCGACCGTAAGATCCGTTCCGACGACGCCTACACCCCCGGCGGCGTCGCCGGCAAGCGCCCCGACCGCGCCAGCCTGGTCTACAGCCAGCGCTGCAAGGAAGCCTACACCCACGTCCCGGTGGTGCTCGGTGGCATCGAAGCCTCCCTGCGCCGCATCGCCCACTACGACTACTGGCAGGACAAGGTGCGCCGCTCCATCCTCATGGACGCCACCGCCGACATCCTCCTCTACGGCAACGCCGAGCGCGCCGTGGTCGAGATCGCCCAGCGCCTGTCCCGTGGCGAGGCCATCGAACGCATCACCGACGTGCGCGGCACCGCCTTCGTCCGCCGCGACACCCCCGAAGGCTGGTACGAAGTGGACTCCACCCGCATCGACCGCCCAGGCCGCGTCGACAAGATCATCAACCCCTACGTCAACACCCAGGACACCGAAGCCTGTGCCATCGAGCAGGCCAAGGGGGAAGTCGAGGACCCGAACGAAGCCAAGGTCGTGCAGATCCTCGACAGCCCGCGCATGACCCGCGACAAGACGGTGATCCGCCTGCCGTCCTTCGAGAAGGTGCGCAACGACCCGGTGCTCTACGCCCACGCCAACCGCGTGCTGCACCTGGAGACCAACCCGGGCAACGCCCGTGCACTGGTGCAGAAGCATGGCGAGGTGGACGTGTGGTTCAACCCGCCACCCATCCCCATGACCACCGAGGAAATGGACTACGTGTTCGGCATGCCCTACGCGCGCGTGCCGCACCCGGCCTATGGCAAGGAGAAGATCCCCGCCTACGAGATGATCCGTTTCTCGGTGAACATCATGCGTGGCTGCTTCGGTGGCTGCACCTTCTGCTCCATCACCGAGCACGAAGGCCGCATCATCCAGAACCGCTCCCACGACTCGATCATCCGCGAGATCGAGGAAATGCGTGACAAGGTGCCGGGCTTCACCGGCGTGGTCTCCGACCTCGGCGGCCCGACCGCCAACATGTACCGCATCGCCTGCAAGGACCCGGAGATCGAGCGTCACTGCCGCAAGCCGTCCTGCGTCTTCCCCGGCATCTGCGAAAACCTCAACACCGACCACAGCTCGCTGATCGAGCTGTACCGCAAGGCGCGCGCACTGCCCGGCGTGAAGAAGATCCTCATCGCCTCCGGCCTGCGCTACGACCTGGCCGTGGAGTCCCCCGAGTACGTCAAGGAGCTGGTGACCCACCACGTCGGCGGCTACCTCAAGATCGCCCCGGAGCACACCGAGCGCGGCCCGCTGGACAAGATGATGAAGCCCGGCATCGGCAGCTACGACCGCTTCAAGCAGATGTTCGAGAAGTACTCGAAGGAAGCGGGCAAGGAGCAGTACCTCATCCCGTACTTCATCGCCGCCCACCCCGGCACCACCGACGAAGACATGATGAACCTCGCCCTGTGGCTCAAGCGCAACGGCTTCCGCGCCGACCAGGTGCAGGCCTTCTACCCCTCGCCCATGGCCACCGCCACGGCCATGTACCACTCGGGCAAGAACCCCCTGCGCAAGGTCACCTACAAGAGCGATGGCGTCACCATCGTCAAGAGCGAGGAACAGCGCCGCCTGCACAAGGCCTTCCTGCGCTACCACGACCCGAAGAACTGGCCGCTGCTGCGCGAGGCCCTGCAGCGCATGGGCCGCGCCGACCTGATCGGCAACGCCAAGCACCAGTTGATCCCCACCTTCCAGCCCCAGGCCGACGAGTACCACAGCGCCCGCCGCAAGAACTCCACCACGGCCGGCACACGCAAGGCCGGCAGCACCGGCAAGGTGCTCACCCAGCACACCGGCCTGCCGCCCCGTGGCAGCGATGGCAGCAAGCCCTGGGACAAGCGCGAGCAGGCCAAGGCGGCAGCCCAGGCGCGCAAGCGCGCCGAGGAGAAGGCCGCCGGGCCCGGCAAGGGCGGTGGCAAGAAGCCCGCAAAGCGCCCCGTCGCGCCGCGCTGACTGAACGGTGATGTCCGCAGATAGAGCCAAGCTGGTTTTCGAGTTCTGCGGACGTCGCGCGTTTCGCCCCGCCGGACGAGTTTCTTTTTTCAGTCGTCGGAATGCCGCCCACAAAAAAGAAACCAAAAAGGCTCGCCCCTGCATACGGGTCCCGCTGCGCGGGACTTCCCTCGCTCCATCGTCGTTCCAGGGGCCCGGCGGGGTGCCGCCCACTCGACGGGCCATCCCTGGCCCGGCAGCGCTTTCGCGACATCCATGTCGCTCAACCCCTTGACTCGCTTCGCTCGCCCTTCGGGCCAGCCTTCGGCTGTTACTTCGCTTCGCTGCGTTTCACGACGATTCCGCTCGGCCTCCTGAAGGGGCACGTTCCTTGCCCCGCCATTTACGCGAAAGCATGAACCCAGCGTGCGCTTCGGATTCATTTCAATGGTGGGAGCGTGCGTTGGCTGGGTTGGCCGTCAGAGCGCTGGTGCGTGTGGCGAAATGGGCGATATCAGCAGAGCCGGTGTACAGGCCTGACGCTCTACTGCCCTCTCATGCTCTAAACCGCCATCTCCCACAACGGCATCACCGTCACCCGCACCTCCGGGTCATGGCTGCCGCCCCCGAGGATCACCCCCCGCAGCGGCGAGACGTCCGAGAAGTCCCGGCCCCAGCCCAGGGTGATGTGCTCCAGGGCCGGCAGCATGTTGTTGGTCGGGTCGAAGTCCACCCAGCCGTACCGGGGGCAGTACACCGACACCCAGGCGTGGGAGGCGTCGGCGCCGATCAGCCGGGGCTGCCCCGGTGGTGGCTGGGTCAGCAGGTAGCCGCTGACGTAGCGTGCGGCCAGGCCCCGCGAGCGCAGGCAGGCCAGCATCAGGTGGGCGAAGTCCTGGCACACGCCACGGCGGCGTTCCAGCACTTCCACCAGAGGCGTCGCCACCTGGGTCGCGTCGGCGTCGAAGTCGAACTCGCGGAAGATCTTCTCCATCAGCGCTGCCACGCCCCGCAGCAGCGGTCGGCCGAGGGGGAAGCAGTCCTCGGCGTAGTCGGCGAACTGGCGCTTCAGGCGCACGTAGGGTGACTCGCTGCGGAAGCGGCAGGCCTCCAGCGTGTCCGCCGGCAGCGGCCGCCCGGTGTAGGCCAGGCCGGCCAGCACCTGTTCCCAGACCGGCGAAGCGTCGAGGTCGCAGGGGCCACGGGGCAGCACCTCCACCAGCAGCCGCGCGTTGACCTGCAGTTCGTCGTGGGGGCGTTCGAAGGCCAGCCGGGTCAACGGGTTGCCGAACACGTCCAGCCCGTCGCTGCGGGTCGAGGGCGCGGGGTGGATCTCCAGGGACTGGCCATGGCAGCGCTGCCAGGGGCATTCCCGGGGCCACAGGTGCACCTGCTGCTGCGACAGCGACACCGGCGAGGCATAGCGGTAGAGGGTGTCGTGGAACACCTGGTAGCGCGCGCCCTGGGGCGCGAGGGAGAGGGCAGGGGCGTGCATCAGGCGGACACCGTTTGCTGGCTGACGTCATCGACATGGGCAAAATAGCGCAGCCCGAGGCGGTCGGAGAGCTGGCCGGCGAGGGTGGCGATCTCCTGCAGCAGGCCGGCCAGCCCCTCCAGCACCTCGTCGACGCTGTCGGCACCGAACAGCGGGTTCTCCAGGCTGCCCAGGTCGAAGGCCAGCAGGCGCCCGATCAGCCCGCTGAGCACCAGCTCCTGGGGCGCCCCGAAGGTCTCGTGCACACGTGCCAGGGAGCGTTCCAGCGCCTGCAACTGGAAGCGCAGGGCGTGGGGGTTCTGTTCGTGCAGCAGCAGCAGGTCCAGCACCGGGATCAGTTGCGGCGAGGCCAGGTAGCGCGAGCGGTAGGTGATGGTGCTGTTGCCCAGCTCCAGCAGCCAGTCCAGGGTGCCGGCCTCCCAGGCCGCGCCGCCGTGCAGAACGCCGGCGATGGCCTCGGCGAAGAACTGCACCCGCTCGATGCGCCGGCCGATCATCAGGAAGCGCCAGCCGTCGTCGCGGGTCATGTCGTCCAGGGCGAAGCCCGACAGCGCCGCCATCGACATCAGCAGCCGCCCGAGGAAGTCCAGGGCATCGCCCAGGTCCACCTGGCGCGGGTCGAGGGCATTCACCTCGCGTTGCAGCTCCAGCAGCGCGTGCCAGTTCTCCCGTGACAGGCGCCCGCGCACCTGGGCGGCCGACCCGTGCAGCCGGCGCAGGTTGGCGCGCAGGCTGAAGGGCCAGTCCTCGCTCAGCAGGGCGTCCAGCAGGCGCCGCTCCAGGGGCGCGTCGCCGGCCGGCAACTGCCCCAGCTGGCCGGCCAAGTGCAACGCGCTGTGCAGCGCCTGCTCGTCGCCGTCGGCGTCCACGTAGCGGGTCAGCACCACCCGCAGCAAGCGCGCCGAGTCGTCGCAGCGCTCGGCGTAGCGGCCGAACCAGAACAGGTTCTCCACCAGCCGCGAAGGCAGGTACGGGTCCTGGCGCACCAGGTCGCGCACCCCCAGCTCGCGCGGGCGCAGTGGCTCCCCGGTCACCGGGCGGTCGGCCAGCACCCAGGTGTCCTTGCTGGCACCGCCGCGCTGCATGGACACCACCTCGGCATCCGCCTCCGAGGCCACCCGCGTCAGCCCGCCGGGCATCACCCAGTAGCCGCCGTCGGCCGTGGCCACCGCGAACACCCGCATGCCGATGGCACGGGCCTGCAGGGTGCCGCCGTGGTCCGGCTGCCACACCGGGGCCAGTGACAGCTTTGCCTGGTGCTGCGCCACGTAGGCGTGGGGACGGGCCCGAAGGCGCTGGTGCAGGGCCTCACGCTCGGGGGCCGAGAGGGTGTGGCCGAAGACCGGCTCGAAACTCTGGGAAGGGAAGGCCGGCTTGATCACCAGCCCCTCCAGCCCGGTGAGGATGTCCCCCAGCGCGCCCGGTTCGCCGCACCAGCGGGTGCCCACGGTGGGCAGCAGCAGCTCCTCGTCAAACAGGCGGCGGTTCACCCCCGGCAGGAAGCCCAGCAGCCCCGGCGATTCCAGCACGCCGCTGCCCAGGGCATTGGCCACCAGCACCCGGCCCTGGCGCACCGCCTCCAGCAGGCCGGGCACACCCAGGGCCGAGTCGGTGCGCAGCTCCAGCGGGTCGCAGAAGTCGTCGTCCAGGCGGCGCAGCACGGCGTGCACGCGCTTCAGGCCGCCCAGGGTCTTCAGGTAGAGGGTGGCGTCGCGCACCGTCAGGTCGCTGCCTTCCACCAGGGGAAAGCCCAGTTGCCGGGCCAGGTACAGGTGCTCGAAGTAGGTCTCGTTGAAGCGTCCGGGGGTCAGCAGCACCACCAGCGGCGTCTCGCCATCGCCGGGGGCCTGGCGCAGCAAGGTGTCCTGCAGGGCGCGGAAGTAGCCGGCCAGGTACTGCACCCGCAGGTCGCGGTACAGCTCCGGCAGGGCACGGGAGACGATCTGTCGGTTCTCCAGCGCATAGCCCGCGCCGGAAGGGGCCTGGGTGCGGTCGGCCAGCACGTGCCACTGGCCGTCGGCATCGCGCGCCAGGTCCACCGCGTAGCTGTGCAGGAAGCGCCCGCCCGCCGGGCGGATGCCCTGGCAGGGCCAGAGGAAGCTGGTGTGGCCGAACACCAGCTCGCTGGGCAGCAGGCCCTCGCCGAGCAGGCGCTGGTCGCCGTAGAGGTCGGCCAGCACCGCGTCCAGCAGGCGTGCGCGCTGGGCCACGCCGGCGGCGATGGGCGCCCATTCCGCCGCGCTGAGCAGGTTCGGCAGCAGGTCCAGCTCCCAGGGGCGGTCGGTGCCCTTGGGGTCGGCGTAGACGTTGTAGGTGACGCCGTTCTCCTGGATCTGCCGTACCAGCAGTTCCTGGCGCTGGCGCAACTGGGCCGCGCCGCTGCGCGCCAGTTGCTGGTGCAGGCGCTGCCAGTGGGGGCGCACACGGCCCTCCGCCTCCAGCAGCTCGTGGTAGGCGGTGGGGCTGTAGGGGTAGTGGGCGAGCAGCTCAGGCATCGGGGACTCGGTTCAGGGTGGCCCGGATCAGCGGCGGCGCAGGTCCAGGGTCATGGGCAGTTCGTCGCTCCTCGCCGGGGCGCTGACCTCCAGCGTGCCGGGGCTGTGCCCGTGGCGGAAGAACCGCGCCAGGCGCCGGCTTTCCGCCTCGTAGGCGTTGACCGGTACGCGCTCGTAGTTGCGCCCGCCCGGGTGGGCCACATGGTACTGGCAGCCGCCCAGGGAGCGCTGCATCCAGGTGTCCACCAGGTCGAACACCAAGGGTGCGTGCACGCCGATGGTGGGCTGCAGGCACGCGGCCGGCTGCCAGGCGCGGTAGCGCACGGCGCCGATGTACTCGCCGACCCGGCCGGTGTTCTGCAGCGGCACCGGTTCACCGTTGCAGGTCAGCACATAGCGGTCCGGGGCCAGGCCGCCGAGGCGCACCTGCACCCGCTCCAGGGAGGAGTCGACGTAGCGCACGGTGCTGCCGATGGCGCCTTCCTCGCCGAGCACGTGCCAGGGCTCCAGGGCCTGGCGCAGCTCCAGCTCGATGCCCTTCACGGCGAAGTCGCCGTACCGCGGGAAGCGGAACTCGAAGTGCGGGTCGAACCAGTCGCTGCGCACCGGGTAGCCGGCCTCGTTCAGCTCCTGCACCACGTCCTCGAAGTCCTGGCGCACGACGTGCGGCAGCATGAAGCGGTCATGCAGGTCGGTGCCCCAGCGGGCCAGCTTCGGCGGCGCGTAGGGCGCCTCCCAGAAGCGCGCCACCAGCCCGCGCAGCAGCAGCTGCTGGGCCAGGCTCATGCGCGCGTGGGGCGGCATCTCGAAGGCGCGCAGCTCCAGCAGGCCCAGGCGGCCGCTGGCGCTGTCGGGGGAATAGAGCTTGTCGATGCAGAACTCGGCGCGGTGGGTGTTGCCGGTCACGTCCACCAGCAGGTTGCGCAGCAGCCGGTCCACCAACCAGGGCGGGCAGTCGCTGCCGGGCGCGGGCATCTGCGAGAAGGCCACTTCCAGCTCGTAGAGCGCATCGTTGCGCGCCTCGTCCACCCGGGGCGCCTGGGAGGTGGGGCCGATGAACAGGCCGGAGAACAGGTACGACAGCGACGGGTGGTTGTGCCAGTAGCTCACCAGGCTGCGCAGCAGGTCCGGGCGGCGCAGGAAGGGCGAGTCCGTCGGGGTGGCGCCGCCGAGGACGAAATGGTTGCCGCCGCCGGTGCCGACGTGGCGGCCGTCGACCATGAACTTCTCGCTGGCCAGCCGCGTCTGCCGGGCCGCTTCGTAGAGGAACTCGGTGCGCTCCTCCAGCTCGTCCCAACTGCTGGACGGGTGGATGTTCACCTCGATCACCCCCGGGTCCGGGGTGACGCGGAAGCACTCCAGGCGCGGGTCGCGCGGCGGCTCGTAGCCCTCCAGCAGCACCGGGCAGGCCAGGGCCCCAGCGGTGGCCTCGATGGCCGCCACCAGTTCCAGGTAGGCCTCCAGCTCGCCCAGCGGCGGCATGAACAGGTACAGCCGGCCCTCGCGGGGCTCGGCGCAGAGTGCGGTGCGGGTGATGCCGCCGGCGGACCGGTGCGGGCCGGGCGGCTGCTGCGCCGGCGTAGCCGTCGGGGGGCGGGGCTGGGTGCGCAGTTCGGCGGCTCGGCGCAGCGGCGGGAAGGCCTGGCTGGGGTCGGCGGCCTGTACATAGGGGTAGTCCGCCTCGCTGACCCAGGGCTGCGAGTCCAGCGGCAGGCGATAGCCCAGCGGCGAGTCGCCGGGGATCAGCCGGCAGTGTTCGTCCCGCAGGAACCAGGGGCCGGTCTGCCAGGCGTCGCCGGCCGGGCTGCGCGCCAGCGGCAGCACCTGCCCGACCACGCTGCCCAGGCCGCGCTCGAACACCCGGCGCAGGCGTTCACGCTCCAGCGGGTCGGCCAGGCGCGGGTCGTCCGGGGTGACGTTGATCGGCAGGCGGCGCTCGCGCCACAGGTAGTAGAGGGCGTCTTCATAGGCCGGGAACAGCGCCGAGTCCGGCAGGCCCAGCTGCTGCGCCACGCCGGCCAGGAAGCGCGCCGCCAGCTCGGCGTCGGCACCGTAGTCGCGGCGCTCGTCGGCCAGCAGGGCGCGGTCCTGCCAGACCGGCTCGCCGTCCTTGCGCCAGAAGCAGTTCAGCGACCAGCGCGGCAATTGCTCGCCGGGGTACCACTTGCCCTGGCCGAAATGCACCAGGCCCTGGGGTGCGTAGTGGTCGCGCAGGCGGTGGAACAGCTCGGCGGCCAGGCGGCGCTTGTTGGGACCGAGGGCGGCGGTGTTCCACTCCGGATCGTCGGGGTAGTCGATGGCGACGAAGGTCGGCTCGCCGCCCATGGTCAGGCGCACGTCGCGGGCCAGCAGGTCGCGGTCGATGCGCCGGCCGAGGTCCTGGATGGCCTGCCATTGCGCGTCGCTGTAGGGGCGGGTGACCCGCGGCGCTTCCCAGACCCGCTCCACGCGCATGCTGTGGCCGAACTCGCACTCGCATTCCTCCAGCATCCCGCTGATGGGCGCGGCGGAGGAGGGCTCGGGGCTGCAGGCGAGCGGGATGTGGCCCTCACCGGCGAACAGTCCGGACGTGGGGTCCAGGCCGATCCAGCCGGCGCCGGGCAGGTACACCTCGCACCAGGCGTGCAGGTCGGTGAAGTCCACCTCGGTGCCACTGGGGCCGTCGAGGGCCTTCTGGTCGGCGGTGAGCTGGATCAGGTAGCCGGAGACGAAGCGCGCCGCCAGGCCCAGGTGGCGCAGCAGTTGCACCAGCAGCCAGGCCGAGTCGCGGCAGGAGCCGGAGCCCTTCTCCAGGCTCTCCTCCGGGCTCTGCACCCCCGGCTCCAGGCGGATCAGGTAGCGGATGTCGTTGGCCAGGCGCTGGTTCAGCTCCACCAGGAAATCCACCGTGCCCCGGGGCGTGCGGTCCACGCCGGCCAGGTAGTCGGCGAACAGCGGCGTGGCCGGCAGGCGGATCAGGTAGGGCGCCAGTTCGCGGGCCTCGTCGGCGGTGTAGTCGAAGGGCGCCTGCTCGGCGTAGGGCTCGAGGAAGAAGTCGAAGGGGTTGAACACCGCCATCTCGGCCACCAGGTCCACCTCGACCTTGAGTTCGCCGGTCTTCTCCGGGAACACCAGGCGCGCCAGGTAGTTGCCCTGGGGGTCCTGCTGCCAGTTGATGAAGTGCTGCTCGGGCAGCACCTTCAGGCTGTAGCCGAGAATACGGGTGCGGCTGTGGGGCGCCGGGCGCAGACGGATCACCTGCGGGCCGAGGGCGATGGCCCGGTCGTAGCGGTAGTGGGTGACGTGATGCAGAGCGACGTGGATCGACACGGCGTGCCTCCTGCGAGCCTGGGCGATGAGCCTGCTGCGCAAGTCTCATGCCAGCGGCCAGGGTCCTGTTTTGGGGGAGTCGACAGCGCTTGCGGCACCGCATTGGGGCCGCAACCGCACCGTTTCGAGCGGCCTGCACGAAAATGGTTCGTGCCGCCCTCGGGTCGGTTCCGCGGGTGAGCTTAGACAGGGGCGATACGCCTGGCAGGCTCCGTCATGGTTTTTATTGAGTTGGCCCTGTGGCGCTGAAAAGACGTGTAGCCAGGTTTTCAGGAGGCTGCCGCCCGGCGGTTCAGCCGGGCAGGCGCAGCTGCAGGATGGGGAAGGGGCGGCCGGAGCCGTCCAGTTCGGAGCGCTGCTCCAGCTCGAAGCCCAGGTGGTAGTAGAAGCCCACGGCCTGCGGGTTCTGCTCGTTCACATCCACCGCGCGGGCGCCGTCCACGTCGATGGCGTGTTGCATCAGGCGGCGCCCCAGGCCTTGGCCGTGGCAGGCCGGGTCGACGAAGAGCATCTCCACCTTGCCCTCTGCGGTGCCGACGAAGCCGTGCAACTGGCCGACCGCGTCCCGTGCGGCGGTGAGCCGTACGCAGTCCAGGTAGGTGTCGCGCACCAGGGGACGGAAGAAGTCGATGTCGTCCTCGCCGAGGAAGTGATGGGTGGCGCGCACGGCGGCTTCCCAGACGGCTGCCAGGCGCTGGCGGTCGGCGTCGGTGAGGGGGAAGAGGGTTACCAGGTCCATTGGGTTACCAGTGTCCTTTGCGTCGGTTCCAGCGGTAGAGCAGGCGGGCGAAGGCCCTGTAGCCTAGCTGCGCCAGATAGTGGATCAGGGGCAGCGATATCAGCCGGGCCTTCCAGCGCTCTTTCGGCGAGTGGCGCCAGAGCACGATGAAGGCGTCCACGCCCATGCGCTTCACGCCCTGTTCATCCACCACATGCAGGCGCTCGCGCACGTATTCCAGCGATTCGCCGATCTCCGCGACGGCGTCGTTGTCCTGGTGGATGTCGGCCCATTGCACCTGGCAGGCGGTGGTCTTGTCCTTCTGCCCTTCGATGCCCGCCCGGCACACCGGGCAGGCGCTGTTGTAGTAGACCTTGATGCGGTCCTGGTCATCGGCCATGGGGCACTCCCTGCGCGGGCCGGATCGGCCCGGACGCCAGGGTGCTGCAGCGCCCTCGGGCTGTCCAGCGGTCAGTGCGGTTTGCGGTCCACCCACTTGGGCGCGACGGTGGGCTGCCAGGCTTCCAGGCGGCCGAGCAACTGGTCGGGGGTGCCGCCGACCTGCAGCATGCCGCGGTGCTGGTCGCGCACGAAGCGCTCTTCCACCAGGTGGTCGAGGAACTCGGTGAGCTTGCCGTAGAAGCTGTTCACCTCCAGCAGGCCCAGGGGTTTGCTGTGGTAGCCGAGCTGGCCCCAGGTCCACACCTCGAACAGTTCCTCCAGGGTGCCCAGACCGCCCGGCAGGGCGATGAAGGCGTCGGCCAGTTCGGCCATGCGGGCCTTGCGTGCGTGCATGCCGTCCACCACTTCCAGGCGGCTGAGGCCCTTGTGGCCGATCTCGGCCTCTTCCAGGCTGCGCGGGATGATGCCGATCACCTCGCCGCCAGCGGCCAGGGCCGCATCGGCCACGGTGCCCATCAGGCCCACGGCGCCGCCGCCGTACACCAGGGTGATGCCGCGCTCGGCGAGGGTGCGGCCCAGGTCGCTGGCCGCGCGTTGGTAGATGGGTTTGGCGCCGGGGCTGGCGCCGCAGAATACGCAGACGGAGCGCAAGGTCATGATCGGTTCCTGGCGAAAAAAGCGCGCAAGATTACCGACTTCGCACCCGTCCCGGAAGCGGCGCATGGGCGCAGCTTCCGAACGGTAGGGACGCGCCGGGCTCAGTCGGCGCAGGTGCCGCTGGCGCCGGCGGCGTAGGCGGCGAGCAGGCTCTGCAGGACGTTCATGGCAAGGCTCCGTGGGGGTGACGTGCACAGCCTAGGGGTGCCCGCCGTGCCTTGCACGACAAGGCTTTGCATGGCCCTGATAGGCACTTGCCAATCGTGCGGCCCGTTGCCGCAGGTTATGGGAACTGGCCTCCGAGTCAGGCAGTCTTCCATGTCGGGCGCTTTGCCCGAACCTGCCAAGGAGAAACCCATGATTCGCAAGCTCGTCGTTGCATCCGTGCTGGCCCTGGCCAGTGCTCCGCTGCTCGCTGCCGAATGTGCCGTGGATGTCGAGGCCACCGACCAGATGACCTTCAACACCAAGGAAATCAAGGTCAGCAAGAGCTGCAAGAGCTTCACCGTGAACCTCAAGCATGTGGGCAAGCTGCCCAAGGCCGTGATGGGTCACAACTGGGTGCTGACCAAGACCGCCGACGCTCAGTCGGTTGCCACCGAAAGCATGGCCGCCGGTGTCGACAAGGACTACGTGAAGGCCGACGACGCCCGCATCATCGCTCACACCAAGCTGATCGGTGGCGGCGAGAGCACCAGCGTCTCCTTCGACGTGTCCAAGCTGGCTGCGGGTGAAAGCTACGAGTTCTTCTGCTCGTTCCCCGGCCACGTGGCGATGATGAAGGGCAACCTGGCCCTGGTCGACTGATCACTCAGGCAAGGCAAGAAGGCCGCTCATCGAAGCGGCCTTTTTCATTGGGGTGTATGGATTCTGGACAGTTATCGAGTTCGCGGACGTCTCTGGTTTCGCCCCGCCGGGCGAGTTTCTTTTTTCAGTCGTCGGAATGCCGCCCACAAAAAAGAAACCAAAAAGGCTCGCCCCTGCATACGGGTCCCGCTGCGCGGGACTTCCCTCGCTCCATCGTCGTTCCAGGGGCCCGGCGGAGTGCCGCCCACTCGACGGGCCATCCCTGGCCCGGCAGCGCTCTCGCGACATCCATGTCGCTCAACCCCTTGACTCGCTTCGCTCGCCCTTCGGGCCAGCCTTCGGCTGTTACTTCGCTTCGCTGCGTTTCACGACGATTCCACTCGGCCTCCTGAAGGGGCAGGTCTCGCTGCCCCACCATCCGACCTTGGAATGGGAACGGCATGTGCTTCAGCCTCGCACCTTTCCCCTAGGAGCGAACTCCCGGGCAGGGAAGCCCGTATCAGGCCCCGACCTGCCCCGCCGTCATCTTGAAGATGCCCTGGGCATTGCTGCTGTCGAAGGCCAGGTCCAGGCGGCCGGTGCTGTCGTCCACCTGGCGCTGGATGAACTCCACGAAGGACCCCGGCACCTCCCGCTGCACCGGGCGGCCGCTGGCGTCCAGCAGTTCGCGCCGGACCTGCACGGCGCGGTAGGCGGTCTGCAGGACGCGGCCGGAGGCGGAGACCTCGATGCTCGGTTTCATCGGCCGGCCCTTGGCGTTCTGCTCGGCCACCAGGGCCTCCAGGTCGGCGACGCGGTCGGTCAGGTGGTTGAACATGTTGCCCTCGGTGGCGATCCAGGCCATCTCCACGCTTTCCTCCCGCAGGCGCAGGTAGTCCGCTTCGTGCGGGGCCGGGTGCTGGCGGCCGAAGGCGGCGTGGAGCGCCGGGAGCAGTTCGCGGGCCTGGGCCGGGCTGCACTGGCGCTCCCGCCAGAGCTGGTCGAGTACCACCAGGTGCGCGGGCGAGAGCGGGTCACGGCTTTCGCCCACCACGCGGCTCACGGCCTCGCGGAAGCCTTCGCTGAAGCGTCCCGGGTGCAGTTCGGAGACGAAGAACTGGGCGATGTCCTCCGGCAGGTCGAGGTGGCGGTAAGCGTGCCCGGTCATGTTCAGGCGGGTCAGCGGGTAGGTGCGCACGTCGGTGAAGCCCAGGGGCTCCAGCAGGCGGTTGAAGGCCTGGCGACCGCGCGGCAGCGCGCCGTTGTCCGGCCAGTCGACGGTGCGGATGGCGCCGTGGTCGAAGCACACCTGGCGCCCGGCGGCGCGCTGTTCCTCGACATAGGTGCGGCCGATGGGCACCGCCTCCACCAGTTTGTGGAACAGGCACAGGTTGAGCGCCTCGGCCAGCCAGGCGCGGTGCACCTGCCGGTCATCGAGGGGGAAGGCGGCCAGGCCCTCGGGCACTTCCACATGGGTGCGTACCCAATGGGCGGCGTCGGGGCCGATCACATGGGCAACCAGGTCGAACAGGCGGTCGGTGGACATCGGCGGCTTCCAGCGGCGAGGACGATGGCGCTATCCAAGCAGCCGGGCGGGGGCGCGGCAAACGAAAAAAACCGCTGCATTCATTCCGTTTTTTCCTGATGGGGCGGTTCCAGTTGCTCGCGCATCCAGCGCACGAAGTCGCGCACCTTGGGCACCTCGGCGGTGTGCTCGGGGTAGGCCAGGTAGTAGGCGTTGCGGCTGGGCATGGCGTGGTCCCAGGGGATCGCCAGCTTGCCCTCGGCCAGTTCCTCTTCCACCAGGAAGCGCGGCAGCAGGGCCACGCCGCAGCCGGCCTGGGCGGCGCGGATGCACATGTAGGAGGTGTCGAAGCGCGGCCCGTGGTAGCTGTGCTCGGTGTGCCGGCCCTGGCTCTGGAACCACTCGTGCCAGGCTTCCGGGCGGGTGGCGTTCTGCAGCAGCACCAGGCGGGTGAGCTGGGTGGGGTCGGTGAAGGGCGCCTCGGGCAGGGTGGAGGGGGCGCACACCGGCACCACTTCCTCGCTGAACAGGCGGATGCACTCGGCGCCCGGCAGTGCGCCCTGGCCGAAGAACAGCGCCACGTCGGCGCGGCCCTGCACCAGCGCATCCGGCTCCAGCTCGTTGCGCACGTCCAGGTGGATGTTCGGGTGGCGCAGGCGCCAGCCCTTCAGGCGCGGGATCAGCCAGCGCGCGCCGAAGGTGGGCGGCGTCGCCACCCGCAGCACCTCGGTCTCGCCGCCGTAGGACAGCATGTAGTGGGTCGACATCTCCACCTGGGTGAGGATCTTGCGCACCTCGGCCAGGTACAGCGCGCCCGCCGGAGTCAGTTGCAGGCGCCGGCGCACGCGGCGGAACAGCAGGTGCTGGAGCATGTCCTCCAGTTGCGCCACCTGCTTGCTCACGGCGCTCTGGGTCAGTGCCAGCTCCTCCGAAGCACGGGTGAAGCTCAGGTGCCGGGCCACGGCCTCGAAGCATTGCAGGGCGGTGAGGGAGGGCATGTGGCGCTTGAGCATGGGCGGGTCCGGGTGGCTGGGGTTCATGAGCAAACGGAATGATATGTGGAGCAAAGGTCGTTTGTTGGCAAGCCCCCGGAGCGGCTAATACTGGCGCCGACCTTTCATCCCGTGCTTTCCAGGAGTTCCCATGGTTGCCGCATTGTTCGATCGCCTGGGCGTCGCCCCCGGCCTCTACCAGCAGGGCGATCACGCCGTGCACACCCCCATTGACGGCAGCATCATCGGCCGGGTGCGGCTGCAGGGCCGTGACGAGGCGCGGGCCTGCATCGAGCGGGCCGACGCCGCCTTCCAGGCCTGGCGCCAGGTGCCGGCACCGCGCCGGGGCGAGCTGCTGCGCCGCTTCGGCGAGGCGCTGCGTGCCCACAAGGCGGACCTCGGCGAGCTGGTCTCCCGGGAGGCCGGCAAGATCGCCCAGGAAGGTCTGGGCGAGGTGCAGGAGATGATCGACATCTGCGACTTCGCCGTTGGCCTGTCGCGCCAGCTCTACGGGCTGACCATCGCCTCCGAGCGGCCGGGCCACCACATGCGTGAGACCTGGCACCCGCTGGGTGTGGTCGGGGTCATCAGCGCCTTCAACTTCCCGGTGGCGGTGTGGTCGTGGAACGCCGCGCTGGCGCTGGTGTGTGGCAACAGCGTGGTGTGGAAGCCCTCGGAGAAGACCCCGCTCACCGCCCTGGCCTGCCAGGCGCTGTTCGAGCGCGTGGCCGCTGACTTCACCGATGCCCCGGCGCACCTCTGCCAGGTCCTGCTGGGCGCCCGCGAGGCCGGCGAGGCGCTGGTGGACGACCGCCGCGTGGCCCTGGTCAGCGCCACCGGCAGCACCCGCATGGGCCGCGACGTGGCGCCCCGGGTGGCGGCGCGCTTCGGCCGCAGCATCCTCGAACTGGGGGGCAACAACGCCATGATCCTCGCCCCCAGCGCCGACCTCGACCTGGCGGTGCGGGCCATCCTCTTCAGCGCCGTCGGCACCGCCGGCCAGCGCTGCACCACCCTGCGCCGGCTGATCGCCCACGAGTCGGTGAAGGCCGAGATCGTCGAGCGGCTGAAGGTCGCCTATGCCCGCGTGCGCATCGGCCACCCGCTGGAGGGCAACCTGGTCGGCCCGCTGATCGACCGGGGCAGCTTCGAGGCCATGCAGGCCGCGCTGGACAAGGCCCGCGCCGAGGGCGGCACGGTGTTCGGCGGCGAGCGCCAGTTGGCCGAGCGCTACCCCGGCGGCTACTACGTGTCGCCGGCCATCGTCGAGATGCCGGGGCAGACCGAGGTGGTGTGCCACGAGACCTTCGCGCCGATCCTCTACGTCATCGGCTACCGCGACTTCGACGAGGCGGTGGCACTTAACAACGCCGTGCCCCAGGGCCTGTCGTCCTGCCTGTTCAGCACCGACGTGCGCGAGGCGGAACGCTTCCAGTCGGCGGTGGGCAGCGACTGCGGCATCGCCAACGTCAACATCGGCCCCAGCGGGGCGGAGATCGGCGGCGCCTTCGGCGGCGAGAAGGAAACCGGCGGGGGCCGCGAATCCGGCTCCGACGCCTGGAAGGCCTACATGCGCCGGCAGACCAACACCGTGAACTACTCCCACGAACTGCCGCTGGCCCAGGGCATCACCTTCGATTGAGCGGGTCGCTACAGCGGCCCTGAGGAGTCGTGCATGTCCCTGCGTTCGTCCTGTCTCTGGGAGTCCGTGACACCGGCGTTGCCCGAGGCCGCTGCGCTGTCCGGCGAGGTCCGGGCCGACGTCTGCGTCATCGGTGGCGGCATCACCGGCCTGAACGCCGCCCTGCGCCTGCTGGAGGCGGGGCGCCGGGTGTGCGTGCTGGAGGCCCATGAAGCGGGGCACGGCGGCTCCGGGCGCAACGTCGGGCTGGTCAACGCCGGCCTGTGGATTCCGCCGGACGACATCGTCGCCGGGCTCGGCGAGCCGGTCGGCGAGCGCCTCAACCGCACCCTCGGCGGCGCCCCGGCCCAGGTGTTCGAGGTGATCGAACGCTACGGCATCGACTGCCAGTTGCGCCGCGAAGGCACCCTGCACATGGCCCACAACGCCCGCGGCCAGGCCGACCTCGCCAGCCGCTGCGCCCAGTGGCAGCGGCGTGGCGCCCCGGTGGAGCTGCTCACCGGCCAGGCCTGCCGCGACGCCACAGGCACCGACCGCATCGCGGCGGCCCTGCTGGACCGCCGCGCCGGCACCCTCAACCCCATGGGCTACACCCGGGGGCTGGCGCGGGCGGTGGTGGGGCAGGGCGGCCAGTTGTTCCACCACAGCGCGGTGACCCGGCTGGAGCGCCAGGGCTCGCTCTGGTGCGTCGCCACCGAGCGCGGCACCGTGATGGCGCCCCAGGTGGTCATCGCCTCCAACGCCTACACCGAAGGGGAGTGGACCGAGCTGCGCCGCCACTTCTTCCCCGGCTTCTATTACCAGGTGGCCTCGGCGCCGCTGACCGGCGAGGCCGCCGCGCGCATCCTGCCGGGCGGGCAGGGCTCCTGGGACACCCGCCAGGTGCTCAGCAGCATCCGCCGCGACGCCGAGGGCCGCCTGCTGCTGGGCAGCCTGGGCAATGGCGCGCAGAAGCCGCTGTGGTTCCTCAAGGCCTGGGCCGACCGCATCCAGGGCCACTACTTCCCCTACCTGGGCAAGGTGGAGTGGACCCACACCTGGACCGGCTGCATCGCCTTCACCCCGGACCACCTGATGCGCCTGTTCGAGCCAGCCCCCGGGCTGGTGGCGGTCACCGGCTACAACGGCCGGGGCGTCACCACCGGCACCGTGGTCGGGCGCGCCTTCGCCGACTACCTGCTGGGCGCCTCGCCGGATGCCCTGCCGATGCCCTTCCAGCCGATGACGCCGGTGGCCGCCGTGGGCCTGCGCAGCGGCCTGTACGAGCTGGGCTTCTCCCTCTACCACGCCGGGCAATGCCTGCGGGTGGTCATCTGATGGGCCACCGCCCCGACCGCCCGGCCGGGCGCGGTGCGGCCCCTTTACGACGGCGGTACGCCACGCCGGGCCTTCGCCCGGCCTGCGACGCCGTGTCCATCACACTGTCGGCAATCCGGACCGCCGCCCGGGCGGTCATGCACTAGCCTGTATGGGTGCGCGAGCCCGCCGCCCGCGCACCAGGCGTGTGCACTTCGGTGACAGTGGCAGTTACCAGGGGTTGCGCTTGCGGCGCCGTGGGTTGCTATTGCCTGGCAAGTGCCCGGAGTCATGGGTTCTGCTTGGTTGCACCTTTGTCGGGAGGCGGGTTGCACATTGCCGTTCCAGACGGTTCGGAGGGCTGTACGACGTTTTTTCAGGATGCGCAAAAACGAGTGGCACGGCGCTTGCTGAAGTAACCGCTGCCCACACATAACCTCCCTCAGGAGCACAACTCCCATGCCTCACAAGTCTTTCAAGAAAGGTGTTCTGGCTGTTGCGGTTTCCAGTGTTATGAGTCTGTCTTCCCTGGCGTTCGCCGATGTGGTGATCGGTGTCGCCGGGCCCCACACCGGGGCCAACGCCTCCTTCGGCGAGCAGTACTGGCGTGGTGCGACCCAGGCCGCCGAGGACATCAACGCTGCCGGCGGGGTCAACGGCGAGAAGATCAAGCTGGTCAAGGCCGACGACGCCTGCGAGCCCAAGCAGGCCGTGGCGGTGGCCAACCGCCTGGTGGACCAGGACAAGGCCATCGGTGTGGTCGGGCACTTCTGCTCCTCCTCCACGATCCCGGCGTCGGAGGTTTACGACGAGGCGGGCATCATCGCCATCACCCCCGGCTCTACCAACCCGACGGTGACCGAGCGTGGCCTGTCCGGCATGTTCCGCATGTGCGGCCGTGACGACCAGCAGGGCATCGTCGCCGGCGACTACATCGTTGACGTGCTCAAGGCCACCAAGGTGGCGATCGTCCACGACAAGGACACCTACGGCCAGGGCCTGGCCGACGCCACCAAGGCGCAGTTGGCCAAGCGCGGCGTGAAGGAGGTGCTGTACGAGGGCCTGACCCGTGGCGAGAAGGACTTCAACGCTCTGGTCACCAAGATCCGCGCCAGCGGGGCGGAAGTGGTCTACTTCGGCGGCCTGCACCCCGAGGCCGGTCCGCTGGTCCGGCAGATGCGCGAGCAGGGCCTGACGGCCAAGTTCCTCTCCGGCGACGGCATCGTCACCGACGAGTTGATCACCACCGCCGGCGGCCCGCAGTACGTCAAGGGCGTGCTGATGACCTTCGGCGCCGACCCGCGCAGGATCGCCGACGGTGCCGCCGTGATCGAGAAGTTCCGCGCCAACGGCTTCGAGCCGGAAGGCTACACCCTCTATGCCTATTCCTCCCTGCAGGCCCTGGCTGCGGGCTTCAACGGCGCCGGCGCCAACGACCCGGCCAAGGCGTCCGCCTGGCTGAAGGCGAACCCGGTGCAGACCGTGATGGGCAAGAAGGAATGGGACACCAAGGGTGACCTGAAGGTGTCCGACTACGTGATCTACGAGTGGGATGACCAAGGCAAGTACCACCAGCAGTAAGCGCCGGCCGGGAACGGCCGCGCGGCGGCCCGGCGGTGTCCATGACGCCGCCCGGCCTGCGAGCGACCGACCCCCGGTGTAATGGCTCGGCCGGCCCGCCAGGTGCCACCCGTACCTGGCCGGTCGGTGTATTCCGGGTCCCGCTCGAATCCCACCTGCTTGTGCCGCGCAGGCGACTGCCCGACGTAACACGGCGATTCAGTGGCACCCGTCCGATTTCACTCGCGGGGGCTGGCCGAACCCAAGGCCCGTCCTCCAGAAGACGAGACTGATCAATGGACGGCATCTTCCTGCAACAGCTGATCAACGGCCTGACCCTCGGGTCGGTCTACGGGCTCATCGCCATCGGCTACACCATGGTTTACGGCATCATCGGCATGATCAACTTCGCCCATGGCGAGGTGTACATGATCTCCGCCTACCTCTCGGCCATCGGCCTCGCGCTGCTGGCCTTCTTCGGGCTCGAATCCTTCCCGCTGCTGATCCTCGGCACCTTGCTGTTCACCATCGCGGTGACCGGCGTCTACGGCTTCGTGATCGAACGCATCGCCTACAAGCCGCTGCGCAACTCCACACGCCTGGCGCCGCTGATCTCCGCCATCGGCATGTCGCTGATCCTGCAGAACTACGTGCAGTTGGCCCAGGGCGCCCGCCAGCAGGGCGTGCCCACGCTGCTGGACGGCGCGTTGAAGTTCCACATCGGCGACGGTTTCGTGCAGCTCACCTACACCAAGGTGTTCATCCTGGTGGCCGCCTTCATCGGCATGGGCGTGCTCACCTACGTGATCCAGCGCACCAAGCTCGGGCGCATGTGCCGTGCCACCCAGCAGGACCGCAAGATGGCCTCGATCCTCGGCATCAACACCGACCGGGTGATCGCCTACGTGTTCGTCATCGGCGCCGCCATGGCCGCACTGGCCGGCGTGCTGATCACCATGAACTACGGCACCTTCGACTTCTATGCGGGTTTCATCATCGGCATCAAGGCGTTCACCGCCGCAGTGCTCGGTGGCATCGGCTCGCTGCCCGGGGCGATGCTCGGCGGGATCATCCTCGGGGTCGCCGAGGCGCAGTTCTCCGGGATGGTCAACACCGACTACAAGGACGTCTTCAGCTTCTCCCTGCTGGTGCTGATCCTGATCTTCCGTCCCCAGGGCCTGCTCGGCCGCCCGCACGTCGCCAAGGTGTAAGCATGTCTTCTGCCTCCAAGATCGATATCAAGAAGAGCCTGGTGGACGCCATCGTCGCCGGCCTGCTGGCGCTGATCGTGTTCGGCCCCATCGTCGGGGTGGTGCTCGACGGCTACAGCTTCAACCTGCAGCCGGAGCGCGTCGCCTGGATGGTCGGCGCCGTGGTGGTCGGCCGCTTCTTCCTCAGCCTGTACCTGCAGAGCGCCGGCGGTGCCGGCCTGCTGGAGCGCTTCGAGCGCGGCGGCTCCGGCGTCCATGTGCTGCCGCCGGACCACCGCAGCGCCCTGCGCTGGGTGCTGCCGCTGGTGATCGTCGCCGCGGTGATCTTCCCCTTCTTCGCCAGCAAGTACCTGCTCACCGTGGTCATCCTCGGGCTGATCTACGTGCTGCTGGGCCTGGGGCTGAACATCGTGGTCGGCCTCGCCGGCCTGCTCGACCTCGGCTACGTGGCCTTCTACGCCATCGGTGCCTACGGCCTGGCGCTGGGCTACGAGCACCTGGGGCTGGGTTTCTGGAGCGTGCTGCCGCTGGCCGCCCTGGCTGCCGCCCTGGCCGGGGCCATCCTCGGCTTCCCGGTGTTGCGCATGCACGGCGACTACCTGGCCATCGTCACCCTCGGCTTCGGCGAGATCATCCGCCTGGTGCTGAACAACTGGCTGAGCTTCACTGGCGGCCCCAACGGCATGTCGGTGCCGTCGCCGACCTTCTTCGGCCTGGAGTTCGGCCGGCGGGCCAAGGACGGGGGGACGCCGATCCACGAGTTCCTCGGCATCGCCTACAACCCCAACCTGAAGTTCCTGTTCATCTATGTGGTGCTGTTCCTGGTGGTGCTGCTGGTGCTCTACATCAAGCACCGCCTCACCCGCATGCCCGTCGGGCGGGCCTGGGAGGCGCTGCGCGAGGATGAGATCGCCTGTCGCTCCCTGGGCCTCAACCATGTGCTGGTGAAGCTCTCTGCCTTCATGCTCGGCGCCTCCACCGCCGGCCTCGCCGGGGTGTTCTTCGCCAGCTACCAGGGCTTCGTGAACCCCTCGTCCTTCACCTTCTTCGAGTCGGCGCTGATTCTCGCCATCGTGGTGCTCGGCGGCATGGGCTCCACCGTCGGTGTGGTGATCGCTGCGTTCGTGCTGACCATCGCCCCGGAGATGCTGCGCAGCTTCGCCGACTACCGGGTGCTGATGTTCGGCATCCTCATGGTGGTGATGATGATGTGGCGGCCGCGCGGGCTGATCCGCATCAGCCGTGCCGGTTTCGCCCCGCGCAAAGGAGTTGCGCCATGAGCCAGGACACCATCCTCAGCGTGCGCAACCTGATGATGCACTTCGGCGGCATCAAGGCCCTCAACGACGTCAGCCTGGACATCCAGCGCCACTCCATCTCGGCCCTGATCGGCCCCAACGGCGCCGGCAAGACCACGGTGTTCAACTGCCTCACCGGCTTCTACAAGGCCACCGGCGGCAGCATTCTGCTGGACGCCGGGGGCACCTCCACCGACGTCATCCAGGTGCTCGGCGAGCCCTTCCAGCCCACCGACTTCGTCAACCCGGCGCGCTTCGGCAGCCGTCTCTACTACAAGATGTTCGGCGGCACCCACCTGGTGAACCGCGCCGGGCTGGCTCGTACCTTCCAGAACATCCGCCTGTTCCGGGAAATGTCGGTGGTGGAGAACCTGCTGGTGGCCCAGCACATGTGGGTCAACCGCAGCCTGCTGGCCGGCGTGCTCAACACCCCGGGCTTCCGCCGCTCCGAGCAGGAGGCCCTGGACCACGCCTTCTACTGGCTGGAGGTGGTGGATCTCACTGACTGCGCCAACCGCCTGGCCGGCGAACTCTCCTACGGCCAGCAGCGCCGACTGGAGATCGCCCGCGCCATGTGCACCCGGCCGCAACTGATCTGCCTGGATGAACCTGCCGCCGGCCTCAACCCGGCAGAAACCGAGGCGCTCAGCCGGATCATCCGCACGCTGCGCGACGAACACCAACTGACCGTACTGTTGATCGAGCACGACATGGGCATGGTGATGAGCATTTCCGACCACATCGTGGTGCTGGACCACGGCATGGTGATCGCCCAGGGCGGCCCCGACGCGATCCGCAACGACCCGAAGGTGATCGCCGCCTACCTGGGCGCCGACGAGGAGGAGGTCGCATGAGTGCCCCCCTGCTCGAATTCAAGGACGTCGACGTCTTCTACGGGCCCATCCAGGCCCTGCGCCAGGTCAGCCTGCACATCAACGAAGGGGAGACGGTGAGCCTCATCGGCGCCAACGGGGCCGGCAAGTCCACCCTGCTGATGTCGATCTTCGGCCAGCCCCGCGCGGCTGCCGGGCAGATCCTCTACCAGGGCATCGACATCACCCGCAAGTCGCCGCACTACGTGGCCTCCAACGGCATCGCCCAGTCCCCCGAGGGGCGCCGCGTGTTCCCCGACATGAGCGTGGAGGAGAACCTGCTGATGGGCACCATCCCCATCGGCACCGCCCATGCCGACGAGGACATGCAGCGCATGTTCGACCTCTTCCCCCGGCTCAAGGAACGGCGCAACCAGCGCGCCATGACCATGTCCGGCGGCGAGCAGCAGATGCTCGCCATCGCCCGTGCGCTGATGAGCCGGCCCAGGCTGCTGCTGCTGGACGAGCCGTCCCTGGGGCTCGCGCCCATCGTGGTCAAGCAGATCTTCCAGACCCTGCGCGAGCTGGCGAAGAGCGGCATGACCCTCTTCCTCGTGGAGCAGAACGCCAACCACGCGCTGAAGCTCTCCGACCGCGCCTACGTGATGGTCACCGGGGAGATCCGCATGAGCGGCACCGGCGAGGAACTCCTGGGCAACCAGGAGGTGCGCAACGCCTACCTCGGCGGCCACTAGCCAGCCGTCACCCCACGCCGCCACCCGGGCCACCGGGGGCGGCTGCCCCAGGAACGCGGCCACCGGCAGGGTGGCCGTGGCGGCAAAGGAGCGCGTCATGTCCAGCATCCGTTTCTTCACCAATGCCGAGGTCGCGGCGACCCTGGCCTATCCCGCACTCATCGAAGCCCTGCGCCAGGGCCTGGAACAGCCTGCCGAGGCGCCGGTGCGCGCCTGCCACGCCCTGCCGCAGGACGCCTCGCTGCTGTGCATGCCGGTGTGGCGCGCCGGGCAGGGCGTCGGCGTGAAGCTGGTGACGGTGTTCCCCGGCAATGGCGCCCAGGGCCTGCCCGCCGTGGCGGCGGTATTCGCCCTGTTCGACGACGTCACCGGGCAGCCCCTGGCCCTGCTCGAAGCCTCCGAACTCACCGCCCGGCGCACCGCCTGCACCTCGGCCCTGGCGGCCGACCACCTGGTGCGCGCCGACGCCGAGCGCCTGCTGGTGGTGGGCACCGGCACCCTGGCGCGGCACATGGTGCGGGCCCATGGCTGCGTGCGCGGGTACCGCCGCATCGAACTCTGGGGCCGTGACGCGGGCAAGGCCGCGGCGTTGGCCACCGCGCTGCGCGACGAGGGCTACCCGGTGCAGGCGGTCCGCGACCTGGCCAGTGCCGTGGCCACGGCGGACTGCATCAGTTGCGTCACCACCTCCCGCGAGCCACTGGTGCGGGGCGAATGGCTGCGCCCCGGCACCCACCTCGACCTGGTCGGCGCCTTCCTGCCGAGCATGCGCGAGACCGACTCCGCCGCCGTGGGCCGTGCCCGCGTAGTGGTGGACACCCGCGAAGGCGCGCTGGAGGAAGCCGGCGACCTGCTGTTCGCCATGGCCGACGGCGCCTTCGACGCCGACCGCCTCGACACCGAACTGCGCGACCTGCTTGCCGGGTGCGGCGCCCGGCGCGATGCCACGGAGATCACCCTGTTCAAGTCGGTGGGCTACGCCCTGGAAGACCTGGTGGCTGCGCGCCTGCTGTTGGCCAGCGCCTGAGTCAGGCGCTCCATCTCGCCCGTAGGAGCGAGCTCTGCTCGCGAAGGACGTAGGGTGGACCGCGCTTCACCGGTCCACCAGACGGGGGCATGGCGAACGCCCTTGGTGGATGGAAAGAGCGCCATCCACCCTACGCCCCGAGCGGCGATGCCCCGTGCGCGGCGGCCATGTAGGGTGGGCCGGGCGGCGTTCCGCTTCAGCCCACCAGCGGTGGTCAGCGTGGGCTGAAGCCCACCCTATGGCACCGCACGCTTCCTGGACGAATGAATGCGCCCCTACCGGCGGCAGGCGGGCACTTCGGGCTGCTCACAAAATCTGTGGACCGGGCTGTTGAAAACATGTGGGCAGCTGGCTGCCAGGCCCGACCGGCGGTCGTCCGCGGCGCTTGCTCGGGATTCGTACAGCCAGGCTTTTTTTAAGCAGAACAGTTGCTTGCGCGTGGGCCTTGAAGTGCCCTGGCAGTTATCCCCGCGGCCTGTGGATAACTGTGTGGGCAAGCTCTGGAGCCCTGGCCGGCAGCCCCTGCCGTCGGGGCGCCGGTCAGGCTGCACGAAAAATCACCAGTCACGTCCCCGTGACTTCGTGAAGGCCGCGTGATTGCTGGCGTTCACGAACGAAGGCGAACGGCCGGTCCGGGGTGGCCAGGCCCGCTGGAGTTGTCCCCATGATCTGTGGAACAGCCTGTGGCCTGCCTGTGGAAAACCTGGGGGCGGATGGCGCAATCCCACGCCCTGCAAGGGCCCGTTGGCGGCCGCCTGGAAATCCGCCACGGGCTAGGAGAACCCGCCCGCTTTCTGGCACTGTGGGCGCCCCGTGACATAGCCCGCCCCAGCGAGGAGAGATTCCATGACATCCACCCTGTTCATCACCGGCGCCACCTCCGGGTTCGGCGAAGCCTGTGCCCGTCGCTTCGCCCAGGCGGGCTGGAAGCTGGTCATCACCGGTCGCCGCGAAGACCGCCTGAAGGCCCTGGCCGCCGAACTCTCGGCCCATACCGAGGTGCTGCCGCTGACGGTGGACGTGCGCGACCGCCAGGCCATGGAGGCCGCCATCGCCGGCCTGCCCGCCCAGTTCGACCGCCTGCAGGGGCTGATCAACAACGCCGGCCTGGCCCTGGGCACCGACCCGGCGCCCAAGTGCAGCCTGGATGACTGGGACACCATGGTGGACACCAACATCAAGGGCCTGCTCTACAGCACCCGCCTGCTGCTGCCGCGCCTGATCGCCCACGGCCGGGGCGCCGGCATTGTCAACCTCGGCTCCATCGCTGGCACCTACCCCTACCCGGGCAGCCACGTGTACGGCGGCACCAAGGCCTTCGTCCGGCAGTTCTCGCTGAACCTGCGCAACGACCTGGTGGGCACCGGTGTGCGCGTCACCGACATCGAGCCGGGCCTGTGCGAGAGCGAGTTCTCCCTGGTGCGCTTCGGCGGCGACCAGGCGCGCTATGACGCGACCTATGCCGGGGCCGAGCCGATCCAGCCGCAGGACATCGCCGAGACCATCTTCTGGGTGATGAACCAGCCGGCCCACATCAACATCAACACCCTGGAGCTGATGCCGGTGAGCCAGACCTGGGCCGGCTTCGCCATCGATCGCTCAGCGAAGTGAGGCGGGGCGACCGCCCCAGCAACTGCAGGGCGCGGTCGGGGGAGTCGGTGATCAGTGCCTGGGTGCCCGTGTCCAGCAGGCGCTGCATCAGGCCGAGGGCATCGGTTTCGGTTGGTGGCTCTGCCCGGCGATGATGGCGTCGGCAATGGTCCGGCGGAACCATTCCAGTGCAGGGGAGCGCTCACTGCTGGCGCGCCAGTGCAGAGAAACGTCGAATGGCGGTACCTCGAAGGGCAGTTCCAGCACTTTCAAGCCGCCCTCCGCTGCAAACAGGTAGGCAATCTGGGCCGGCAGCACCGTGAGCAGGTCGGTTCCGGGAAGCAGCTTGGGCAGGACCGAGAAATGCGGGACATGCAGGGCGATACGGCGCTCCACGCCCATGGCCTTGAGTACATCCTCGGTGCTGCCATGCCCGCTGCTGCGTGTCACCACGACATGGCGCTCCTGCAGGTAGGCCGGCAGGCCCAGGTGGTTGTCGATGCGCGGGTGATCGGCGCTGAGCAGGCATACATACCGCTCCCGGATCAGGGCTTGACTGCGGCTTCCCGCAACGGCTTGCCGGCAGATGGCCGTATCGACCTTGCCGCTGGCCAGCCAATCCCCGACCTGGTCGATCTGCAGCGGCAGGACCTCCACTTCAGCCCTGGGGGCCTCCCGATTCAGGCGTTCGAGTATGAGCGGTAGAAAGCCGATTTCACCCAGGTCGCTGAGCGCGATCCGGAAGCGCCGCTCGGTGCTGGCCGGATCGAAGTGATGCACGGCTTGCACGGCCTCTTCGATGCGCGTCAGTGCTTCGCGAAGCGTGACGTAGAGCTGCTCAGCGACGAAGGTCGGTTGGACGCCTTCACGGCAGCGGGTGAACAGAGGGTCTTCGAACACATCACGCAGCCGCCCCAGGGCATGACTGACAGACGGTTGGGTCACGAACAGGCGTTCAGCCGCAAGGGTCACGCTGCCTGCTTCGTAGAGCACCACGAAGGTTCGGATCAGGTTGAGGTCGATCTGGGTCATGAGATTCACATAGATGGCATCTATATTATTTAGACGAATTATCGATTTGATTGATTCTTAGCGGGCCATGAGAGTCATGCCAATCCCTTGAAGAGCAGGATTGGTATGAAAACGGTCCATCAAGCGTCCTACGACATCCTCCGCCGCCATGGCCTGACAACCGTCTTTGGCAACCCCGGCTCGAACGAATTGCCATTCCTGAAGGACTTCCCCGAGGACTTTCGCTACATCCTGGGGTTGCATGAAGGGGCCGTGGTGGGGATGGCCGACGGCTTTGCACTGGCCAGCGGCAAGCCGGCATTCGTCAACCTGCATGCGGCCGCCGGTACCGGCAACGGTATGGGGGCCCTGACCAATGCCTGGTACAGCCACAGCCCCCTGGTGATCAGCGCAGGCCAGCAGGTGCGTTCGATGATCGGGGTCGAGGCGATGCTGGCCAATGTCGACGCCACTCAACTGCCCAGGCCGCTGGTGAAGTGGAGTGCGGAGCCGGCCTGTGCGCAGGATGTGCCCCGCGCCCTGAGCCAGGCCATCCACATGGCGTCGTTGGCACCGAAAGCACCGGTCTACCTGTCCATCCCCTATGACGATTGGGGGCAACCCGCTGCAGCCGGAGTCGAGCACCTGGTTTCCCGCACGGTGGCCGATGCCGGGATGCCATCGCCAAGCCAGTTGGCCGACCTGGCGAAGCGCCTGTCGAAAGCCTGCAACCCGGTACTGGTGCTGGGGCCGGATGTCGACGGAGCCGGTGCGAATCCCCTGGCCGTGCAACTGGCCGAGCGCTTGAGCATGCCCGCTTGGGTCGCACCCTCTGCTTCACGTTGCCCGTTCCCCACCCGCCATCCGTGCTTCCGTGGCGTCTTGCCGGCCGCCATCGCAGGCTTGTCTCGGGCGCTGGCCGAACACGATCTGGTCTTCGTGGTGGGGGCGCCCGTGTTCCGCTACCACCAGTTCGTGCCGGGGGACTACCTGCCGGCGGGCACCCAGCTCATCCACCTGACCGTCGACCCGGGTGAAGCGGCCCGTGCGCCGATGGGGGATGCCCTGGTCGGTGATATCGCCCTCACCCTGGAGGCCCTGCTGGAGCAGGTGGAGCGCAGTACACGGCCCCTTCCCCGGGCACTCCCGCGGCCTGAGCCCCGGGGCGAGGCGCCGGGCCTGCTGCATCCTGAAGCCGTCTTCGAGGTCATCGATGAGCTGGCGCCCGAGGACGCCATCTTTGTCAAAGAGTCCACTTCCACGGTGGGGGCCTTCTGGAGACGGGTGGAGATGCGCCAGCCGGGCAGCTACTTCTTTCCGGCTGCCGGCGGACTGGGCTTCGGCCTGCCGGCAGCGGTCGGGGTGCAACTGGCACAGCCCCAGCGCCGCGTGATCGGCATCATCGGCGACGGTTCGGCCAACTACGGCATCAGCGCGCTCTGGACGGCGGCTCAGTACCGTATCCCGGTGGTGTTCATCATCCTCAAGAACGGCACCTATGGCGCCCTGCGCTGGTTCGCCGGGGTGCTCGATGTACCCGATGCGCCGGGGTTGGACGTGCCAGGTCTCGACTTCTGCCAGATCGGGCGCGGTTACGGCGTGCGCGCTGTGCAGGCCGGCGATGCCAGGACCTTGCGGCACGAACTGGCCCGAGCACTCGAGGGCGATGAGCCCGTACTGATTGAGGTGCCCACGCTGACCATCGAGCCCTGATACGCAAAGACCACGCCCCGGCCGATTCAGGTCGGTACTCACCACAAGAACAAGAACGAGGTGGCTATGAAGACGATCACCGTCAATGACGTGCTGGATGCAGTGCCCCCACAGCCGGGGCTTCGCGGAGGGACGGCCGATATCGCCGCCCTGCTCGACGAGGGGCCCTATACCCGGATGCAGAAAATTGTGGTCTTGATGGCCGCGTTCTCGATTGTCCTGGATGGCTTCGACGGTCAACTGATTGGCTTTGCCATCCCGTTGATGATCCAGGAGTGGGGCATCACCCGTGAGGCGTTCGCCCCAGCCGTAGCGGCTGGACTCATCGGGATGGGGATTGGCAGTGCGTGTGCGGGGTTGTTCGCTGACCGCTTCGGACGCCGGATGGCCGTCATCGCCAGCGTATTTCTCTTCGGCTCTGCGACCTGTGCGATCGGCTTGGCACCGGATGCCCTGACGGTAGCCTTGTTGCGCTTCATTGCCGGCCTCGGAATAGGCGGTGCACTGCCCAGCGCCACCACCATGACCGCCGAGTTCACGCCGGCACGGCACCGCACCCTTGCCGTAACGGCGACCATCGTCTGTGTTCCCTTGGGGGGCATGCTGGCCGGCCTGTTCGCCGGGCAGGTACTGCCGCTCTACGGGTGGCGGATGCTGTTCTTCATCGGCGGGGCGTTGCCCATGGTGCTGGGGTGCCTGCTCTGGTTTGGGTTGCCCGAGTCTCCACGCTTCCTGGCGCGCCGCCCAGGGCGCTGGGAAGAGCTGCGACGACTGCTCGGGCGCATGGCGCGTCCGATGCCTGATGGCCTGCGCTACGTGGATGCCCTGGAGCAGGGCGCTGTGTCCCACGACGGCTTCCGGAATCTGTTCATGGCCGGTTACGGGCGCGACACGGTGGCCATATGGATTGCCTTCTTCATGTGCCTGACGGCGGTGTACAGCGCATTCAGTTGGCTTCCCACCATGCTTCAGTCCGAGGGGCTGGCGCTTTCCGTCGCAGGCTCTGGCCTGACCGCATACAACCTGGGCGGGGTGATCGGGGCGCTGATCTGTGCGCTTGCCATGACCCGCTGGGGCTCCTTCTGGCCTTTGCTGATCTGCTGTGCCGGCGGCGCCATCAGCGCCTTCGCCATGAAGCTGATCGACATTCATCAGAACGCCAGCCTGCTGATCTTCGGCTTTGCCCTGCACGGGCTCTTCGTCAATGCCGTGCAGTCAACGCTCTACGCGCTCTGTGCCTTCATCTACCCCACCGGGGTCAGGGCAACGGGTACCGCTTCGGCACTGGCGTTCGGTCGCCTGGGGGCGATCCTCAGCGCATTTGTCGGGGCCTCGGTCATCACCCTGGGAGGGGCTCAGGGCTACCTGGCGCTTCTGGGCAGTGTGATGTTGCTGGCGCTGGTGGCGTTGGCCCTGGTGCGGCGCCACATCCCGCGACGCTCGCCGAGCCCCCAATGATCCGCTTGACCGTTCAGGTCGTTGCATTCGAGTGAGTCGGCATGGCCGACGCTATCAAGGAGGTGCTTGATGAACATCACCATTCTGGGGGCTGGAGCCATGGGCTCGCTTTTCGGCGGGCGGCTTGCAGAAAGCGGCCAGAGCGTGACGTTGGTGGACGTCAACGATGCCCATCTGGAGGCGATCCGCCGGCATGGCCTGCGCCTGGAGACCGATGACGGGGACCGGCGCATCGCAGGCATGACGACCTGCCGTCCTGAGCAGGTATCAGGCTATGCCGATGCCGTGCTGGTGTTCACCAAGACCCTGCATACTGACCAGGCGTTGGCGAGCATCCGTCCGCACCTGGCCAGCCATACGTTGGTGCTGAGCCTGCAGAATGGCCTGGGCAACGCCGAGACACTGAGCCGCCACGTGGCCCCGGAGCAGGTGATGATCGGGATGACCAACTGGCCTGCCGACATGCTCGAGCCTGGCCATGTGCGCTCCCACGGGCGCGGCGTGGTGCGGCTGCTGACACTGGATGCTGTCGAGCGGCCTGCCGCCGCCGAGATGGTTGCCGTCCTGGCGGGAGCCGGGCTGGACTGCTCCCTGGACCGCAACGTGTGGACGTCGATCTGGGAGAAGGTCGCCTTCAATGCTGCGATGAACGGGCTGTGCGCCGTGACCGGCTGCAGCGTGGGGCAACTGGATGCCGTTCCCGAAGGCTTCGTCCTCGCCCGCGAAATCGTCCAGGAAGTGATCGCAGTCGCCCAGGCTTCGGGCGTCGAGGCCGATCTCCAGCGCTGCCTGGCGAGCGTGGCCGATGCCATGGCCCATCACCGCACCCACAAGCCCTCCATGCTGCAGGACGTCCTTGCCGGTCGCCCCACGGAAATCGCCTCGATCAATGGCGAAGTCATCGCCCGTGCTCGCCAGGCCGGGGTTCCCGTGCCCCGGGTGGACACCCTGTATGCACTGGTGCGACTGGTCGAGGCGCGAGCACTGTCCGCTGAACCACCGGCGTGACCGCTCAGGGAAGGGCGGGGGCATCGCAGGCCCCATCTTCCCTTCCCCGGACAGTCGCTGATCGACACCCCGTCTCTATTGCCCGCCATTGAAGGAGTCTCAGCATGAGCGCTGCCAATGCCCCCTATGGGGATCTTCACCTGCAACCCATCGCCGGCGAGTGGCGTCACGGCCGCAGCCCGCTGTGGCTGAGCACCGTCGATCCCTATGACGGCGACTTGCTGGTGGAAATCCTCCAAGCCAACCAGAGTGACGTCGACCTGGCCTATGCCAAGGCCGCCGAGGTTCAGCCGGACTGGGCAGGCCGTGCCCCGGCAGAGCGTGCCGAACTGCTGCTGCGTGTCGTAGCGGTGTTCGACACGCGGCGCGAGGAGATCATCGACTGGATCATTCGCGAGTCGGGCAGTACCCGCCTGAAAGCCAGCCTCGAGTGGGCTGCGGCCCGTGCCATCACCCTGGAGTCCGCCTCGTTCCCCAGCCGTGTCCAGGGGCGTCTGCTCGACTCGAACATTCCCGGCAAGGAAAGCCGTGTGTACCGCGGCCCCATTGGCGTAGTGGGGGTGATCAGCCCCTGGAACTTCCCCTTCCACCTGACCCAGCGCTCACTGGCCCCGGCCCTGGCGCTGGGTAACACCGTGGTGGTCAAGCCCTCCAGTGATACCCCCGTCTGCGGAGGCTTGCTCCTGGCGCGGATCTTCGAAGAGGCCGGGTTGCCGCCCGGGGTGCTGAGTGTGGTGGTCGGATCGGGTCAGGAGATCGGCGATGCCTTCGTCGAACACCCCGTTCCAGGGCTCGTCACATTCACCGGTTCGACCCCCGTGGGGCGCCGCATCGGGGCCCTTACCAGCGGGGGCGCGCACCTCAAGCACGTGGCCCTGGAACTGGGGGGCAACAGCCCGTTCGTCGTGCTGGCCGACGCCGACCTGGAACAGGCGGTCAAGGCGGCCGTGTTCGGGAAGTTCCTCCATCAGGGGCAGATCTGCATGGCCATCAACCGCATCATTGTCGAAAAGCCGCTGTACGACGCCTTCGCCCAGCGCTTCGTCGAACGGGTCCGTCAGCTCAAGGTGGGCGACCCCCATCTGGCCGACACGGCTATCGGTCCGATCATCAACCCACGGCAGCTCGAAGGGCTGCTCGAGAAGGTCGCCCGTGCCCGTCGAGAGGGGGCCAAGCCGTTGTACCAAGGCGGGGTGCAAGGTCTGATGATGGGCCCCCACGTCTACGGCGAAGTGAAGCCCGAGATGGAAATCGCCCGCGATGAAATCTTCGGCCCGCTGATCGGCCTGCTACGCGCCGATGACGAAGCCCATGCCCTGGCCTTGGCCAATGCCAGCGACTATGGACTGTCCAGTGCCGTGTTCACCCGCGACCTCGAACGCGGCGTGCGCTTTGCCCGACGCATTCGGGCCGGCATGACCCATGTGAATGACATACCGGTCAACGACGAGGCCCACGCGCCTTTCGGCGGAGAAAAGAACTCCGGCCTCGGGCGCTTCAATGGCGAGTGGGCGATTGACGAGTTCACCCGCGATCACTGGATCAGTGTTCAGCACCGGCCGCGAGACTATCCGTTCTGAGTCATTCAGCGGCGGCTTGCGACCTCAGGTGAGTCGACCGCCCCAGCAACTGCAGGGCGCGGTCGGGGTAGTCGGTGATCAGCGCCTGGGCGCCCATGTCCAGCAGGCGCTGCATCACCGGTTGTTCGTTGATGGTCCACATCTGCACGTTCAGCCCGCGCTCACGGGCGCTGAGCATCATCGACGGTGTGGCCAGGTGTATCCCGGCGTGCTCCTCGGGGATCTGCAGGGCCTCGTAGGAGGGGCTCAGCAGGCGCTCCAGGCCCAGGGTCTGCAGCACCACCAGCAGCTTCACCGAGGTCGGCCCGGCCGAGGTGGCTACGCCGGGGCAGACGCTGCGGAAGTGGGTGAGGCTGCGTTCGTAGAAGCTGCCGACGATGACCCGGTCGCGCTGCCCGGACTGCTCCAGCGCTGTGCACAGGCGCTCTTCCAGCCCCACGTCGGGCACCTTGATCTCGATGACCTTGGCCATCTGCGGGAAGCCTTTCAGCACCGCGTCGAGGGTGGGAATGCGCACGCCCTGGCCCCGGTAGGGGTGGCTTTCGCCGCCGTCGGCGGTCCAGCGGTAGCCGGCGTCCAGCGCCTGCACCTGGGCGAGGCTGAGGGCGGCCACCGCGCCGCTGCCTTCGGTGGTGCGGTCCACGGTGGCGTCATGCAGCACCACCACCTGGCCGTCGGCGGTCAGGCGCAGGTCCATCTCCAGCATGTCCACCCCGAGCGCGGCGGCGCGCTCGAAGGCGAACAGGGTGTTCTCCGGCCACAGCCCGCGGCCGCCGCGATGGGCGATCACCAGTGGGCGGTCCCCCAGCCCGGCGAGCACCGCCGGCCGTTCCACCGGGCGGCTGGTCAGGGCCATGCCCAGCAGGGCGATGGCCAGGAGGCAGAGCGGAACGAGGCAGAACCGGGCAAAGCGTTTCATGGGGGCTTCCATTTCGATGAAGACGGGCGTGCCGAATCAGACCCGGCGACTATGACAAAGACATGAAAGCGCCGCGAGCGGCGATGTGTCCCAGGGCCCCGCGCGTGGGCGAGGGACCGGTTCTGCCCACAGAAACGGTGGGCCAGCCTGTGGATATCTTCTGGGCGGATCGTTGCAGGCCCTGCAGCCCGCGGGCTGCCGCCCGCCGGACGGTTTTTCGCCAGCGGCTGGCCCTGTTCGAGAAACAGCCCGACGTCTTCATCGGTGACGGTGAAGCAGCGCAGGCGGCTTGGGCTTCGCGCTTCGTGGGTGAGCAGCAGTTATTCATCCCACTGCTCGCGGGGCGGGAGGCGTTCCTGGATGACCGGCATGGGCAGTTCCGGCAGTGTGCAATGCCGGTACCTGAGCAAGGGGCTTGCCAAGACGACGAAACGCCCGGGGCGCGGGTCTGCGGTGTGGGCATGCGCAAGGACGGGGCGCTCGGGTGCGTGCTGCAGGTGCGTGGCGTGGGTCGAAATGGTGCGCGGACGCTTCGGTCCGCTTCAGGCCCGGCCGAGGCCGTGCCAGTGCTTGCCGCCGATCATGATGAAGCGCAGTTGCTGGGTGATCTTCGCCGCCGGGGTGAGGTGCGCCGGCAGGTCGCGGGCGGGCGGGTCGATCAGCTCGGGCAGGGTGGCGAAGACGGTTTTCACCACCAGGTCGGAGACCACGTCGAGGGCGTCGTCGTCCAGGTGCGGCATGCGGTTGATCAGCTTGAGGTCGGCGGCCAGGTCGTCGGTGATGCGCTCGCGCAGGGCGGCGATGGCCTGGCGCACCGGTTGCGAGCCGCCGTACTGCTCGCGGGCGAGGAACAGGAACTGGCCACGGTTGGCGGCGACGGCGTCGAGGAAGATGCGCACCGAGGCGTCGATGATCCCGCCCATCTCGAATTCGTTGTGGCGCACCACGCGGATGGTGGCGCGGAAGGTCTCGCCCACTTCCTCCACCAGGGCCAGGCCGAGCTGGTCCATGTCGGCGAAGTGGCGGTAGAAGCCGGTGGGCACGATGCCGGCGGTGCGGGCGACTTCCCGCAGGCTCAGGCTGCCGAAGCCGCGTCCGCTGTCCATCAACTGGCGCGCCGCGTCCATCAGGGCGTGGCGGGTCTGCTGTTTCTGTTCCGAGCGGGGCGTCGTGGACATGGAGCGAAGTCGAGGCCGAAGAATGGGCCGCACTCTAGGGGCTGTCACCGCATTGGTGCAAGTTGCGCGGCGCCCGGTGGGGCTGGAGAGCGGGCGTCGGATTTTTCAGTGAACGACTGTTGACTGGAATTCCTGCCATCAGGCAGCCTAGTGCACGACTGTTCACTGGATAGCTCCATGGCCCTCATCCCCTTTCCCCTGGCCCGCCGACTCGGCGCGTGGCTGGCTCCGTTGCGTGCGCTGGTGCGCCGGGCCTGGTTGCGCGAGTCGGAGGTGGATTTCTTTCTCGCCCGGCTGCACCCGGTGCTGCGCCTGAACCGGGTGTTCGCCCGCGTCGAGGGGCGCCGCTGGGTGGCCCAGGACATGCTGGCGCTGACTCTGCGCTGCAACGGCAATGCCCGCCACTGGCGGGCCGGCCAGCATGTGCAGTTGCACCTGGCGCTGGACGGCGTGCGCCTGGCGCGCAGCTACAGCCTTACCGCCGTGCACGGTGATGGCCGTTTCGAGCTGGCGGTGCGTCGCCAGCCGGGCGGGCGCCTGTCCGGCCACCTGCTGGAACGGGTGGAGGTGGGCCAGGTGCTGGAGCTGGGCCAGGCCGAAGGCGAGCTGAGCTGGCCCGAGGGACAGGGCGATGTGCTGCTGCTGGCCGCCGGCAGCGGCATCACGCCGCTGCTCGGCCTGCTGCGGGAGGCGCTGGCGCGGGGCTTCTCCGCGCCGGTGACGCTGCTGCACTACGTGCGCGAACGGGGCCAGCGGGCCTTCGTCGATGAGCTGCTGGCCCTGGCCCATCGCTACCCGAACTTCAACGTGCGCTGGGGCCTCAGCGGCGATGCGCCGGCGCCCGGTGAACTGGCCGGGCGCTTCCAGCCGGAGCACCTGGCCGGGCTGGCGCCTCGGGACCTGCTGGTCTGCGGCCCCCACGGCTTCGTCGACACGGTGCGCCAGTGGTGGCAGACCGCGCCCCGCGCCGGTCGCCTGCAACTGGAAGCCTTCAGCCTGCCGCGCACGGCGCCGTCTTCAGCCAGCCAGGCCGTGCGCCTGGGCTTCGCCCGCTCCCGCGTCGACGGTGAGGGCGACACCCACGGCAGCCTGCTGGAACAGGCCGAGTCCCTGGGCCTGCGGCCGGCCCACGGCTGCCGCCAGGGCGTCTGCGCGCAGTGCACCTGCCGGCTGCTCAGCGGTGCGGTGCGTGACCTGCGCAGCGGCGCCATCCAGCACGAGCCCGACCAACCCATCCGCCTCTGCGTCAGCGCCCCGGTGGGCGATGTGACGCTCGACCTGTGACGAGGACTGCCATGCGCCACGACCGCCCCCTCGATGCCGAGGCTGCCCGTGCCTTCGGCGAAGAACTGGATGCCCTGCGCCAGCGCACCCTGGCCGACCTGGGCGAGACCGACGCCCGCTACATCCGCCGCGTGCGCAGCATCGCCCGGGCCTGCTGCTGGAGCGGCCGGGCCCTGCTGATGCTGGGCTGGTTCCCGCCCACCTGGCTGCTGGGCAGCCTGCTGCTGGGGCTGGGCAAGATCATCGAGAACATGGAGCTGGGCCATAACGTCATGCATGGCCAGTACGACTGGATGAACGACCCGGAATTCGCCGGGCGCACCTACGAGTGGGACATCGTCGGGCCGGCCGACTTCTGGCGGCACACCCACAACCACATCCACCACACCTACACCAACGTGCTGGGGCACGACGACGATGTCGGCTACGGGCTGGTGCGGCTGTTCCCCGAGCAGCGCTGGAAGCCGTTCTTCCGCTGGCAGCCGCTGTGGGTGACGCTGCAGGCGCTGCTGTTCCAGTTCGCCGTGGCAGTGCAGCACCTGCGCCTGGACAAGTACCTCAAGGGCCGCATGACCCTGGAGGAACTGCGCCCGCGCCTGCGCACCTTCAACGCCAAGGTGTTGCGCCAACTGGTCAAGGACTACGGGGTGTTCCCGCTGTTGGCGCTGCTGCTGGGGGCCAATGCCTGGGCGGTGCTGGCGGGCAATGCGCTGGCGAACCTGATCCGCAACCTGTGGACCTTCACGGTGATCTTCTGCGGGCATTTCACCGAGCGGGCGGCTGTGTTCCCGCCTGAAGTTCTGGAAGGGGAGACCCGTGGCCAGTGGTACCTGCGTCAGCTACGGGGCTCCAGCAACCTGGAGGGCGGCCCGCTGCTGCACTTCATGACCGGCAACCTCAGCCACCAGATCGAGCACCACCTCTTTCCCGACCTGCCGGCCCGCCGTTACGGCCAGCTCGCGGTGGAGGTGCGGGAGATCGCCCGGCGCTACGGGCAGGAGTACAACACCGGGCGCCTGTCCCGGCAGTTCGCCACCGTGCTGCGGCGCATCTGGGTCTACCGCCGGCCGGAGACCGCGTTGCCGGCGGCCTGATCTCAGGCGACGCCGTGGGCGCGCAGCAGGCGGTCCGAGCCGCCTTCGGCCAGCCGCTGGTCGGGGGCCTGCTGAACCGGGTTGCCGGCCAGTGGCTCCAGCACCGGCCGTTCGGCCGCGCCATCGCGGGCTTCACCGAGCACGGGCGGGTGTTCGGCGGGCAGGGCAAAGGCGGCGCTGGACAGGACGCTGAGGAAGAGGGCGGCGAGGGCGTGGGCTTTCATGATCGGACTCCTCTGCAAGGGTTGAAGAACACGTTGCCTAGGGTACGGATCGGGCGCCCGGGGAGAAGTGAAGGTGGGCGATGGTGGTCATTGATGGAGGTGATGGCGTTGATCCTGATAACCAGCTTGGCCCCGTAACACCTCATTGGATACAGCCAACAAAAAGCCCGGCCTGTGCCGGGCTTTGACTGCCGTTACCGCTGGCTCGCATCAGGCCACGCGGTTGGAGCGATCAGCACCGCCTTCAGCAACCCGGAAGCCTTGGGTACGGTCCGAGCCGTCTTCAGCGACGCGGAAGCCCTGGGTACGGTCCGAACCGTCTTCAGCAACGCGGAAGCCCTGGGTACGGTCCGAACCGTCTTCAGCAACGCGGAAGCCCTGGGTACGGTCCGAACCGTCTTCAGCAACGCGGAAGCCCTGGGTACGGTCCGAACCGTCTTCAGCAACGCGGAAGCCCTGGGTACGGTCCGAGCCGTCTTCAGCGACGCGGAAGCCCTGGGTACGGTCCGAACCGTCTTCAGCAACGCGGAAGCCTTGGGTACGCGCCGAACCATCTTCGGCAACGGTGTAGGACACGGCGGATTGGACGACCGGTACAGCGAACAGGCCGGCGAGGAAGAGGGCGGCGAGGGCTTGGCTTTTCATGGTGGTTCTCCTGGAAGTGGGGGGCCGTTGTGGCGACGGGGCCTATGTTCCGCAGCGGCACGCTGGTCAGGAAGTGAACAACCGCGATAGTCGCCATCGACGGCGCTGATGGTTGGAAATACCGTTTCGAATCAGCAATTTGCGTTGCCTGAGCGGCGCGCAGGGGGAGTGATCAGGGTGACGGGGCGGGTCGTTTGCGGAGCCATCCGGCCTCGCATCGACCTCGCTGAGCCACGGGGGGAGCTGCGGCGTCAGACCGATGGGCGCAACAACTGGACCTTCGACACCCCGAAGCAGGACGGCGACGCGCCGCCGCCTCCCGGGCCCGCCTCACCCTGCAGGCCGACCCGTTGGGCCAGGTTCAGCGACAGCGCCGACGAGAACGCTGCCGGCAAGGGCGGCGGGGTCAGAACACCGGGACCCAGAGCAGGGTTTCCGACTTCGGGTCGTGGGGGCCGTGGAAGCCGTCGCCGTATTCCTCGAAGCAGATGCCGGGGCCGGCTTCCAGCCCGCGCTCGGCGAGCAGGAAGTCGTGGATCACCTGGAAGCTGAGGGCGATGTCCGGTGCGGTGCCGACGTGGGTGAACACGGCGTAGCGGCCGGCGGGGACGTCGATCAGGGTCATGCCGTCCGGCACCGGGGTGCCCGGTTTGACCGGGTAGCCGGCCAGGTAGCCCAGCTCGCCGTTGGGGCGGTGCAGGCAGAGCCCGCAGGGCACCCCATCGCGGCCGCTGATCTCCTCGCTGCGGGGCAGGAAGCGCTCCCACAACTGGCCGATGTCCTCTGGTGGGGCGTCCGGGCGTTCCAGTCCGATGACTTGAAAGGCGGGGCGTTCGATGATGCGCGCGCGCATGGCCGTGTCCTCTTCGGCAGTCTGCTCGGCAGACTTTGCGGCCAGCGCGCGCCGGGATCAAGGGGCATGATGGCCCCGAGCGATCATTCCTTGAGGTCTTCGAGGATATCGGCCATGTCGTCGGCGTGTTCCTCCTCCTGGGCGAGGATCTCCTCGAACAGGCGGCGGGTGGTCGGGTCCTTGTCGCCGAGGAACTGCACGATCTCGCGGTAGCTGTCGATGGCGATACGCTCGGCGATCAGGTCCTCGGTGACCATCTCGCGCAGATTGCGGCCGGCCACGTACTGGGCGTGGGAGCGCGCCTCCAGCCCGGCGGGGTTGAAGTCGGGCTCGCCGCCCAACTGCACGATGCGCTCGGCCAGTTGGTCGGCGTGCTGCAGCTCCTGCTGGGCATGTTCGAGGAACTCGGCGGCGGCGATGCTCGCCTTGAGGCCGGTGGCCATGTAGTAGTGGCGCTTGTAGCGCAGGTGGCAGACCAGCTCGGTGGCCAGGGCTTCGTTCAGCAGGCGCAGCACGGTGGCGCGGTCGGCGTTGTAGCCCTCGGTCACGGCGCCATCCAGCACGTTCTGGCGGGCGCGTTGGCGCAGGGTGTTCACATCGGTCAGTTGCACGTCACTCATCGGGGTTCTCCTTCACGGGGTCTCGGGCCGTGGCACGACTCTGGGGTCGCAGGCGCAGCGGCCTCCCTGGTGTGTGAGTGCGGCGAAGCAGAAAAGGTTTAGGAAATCTGTGCTTCAGAACAGCCCGTCGCGCTCCACCGTCTCGCGCTGGCCGCAGGTCATGAAGCCGCTGTGCTGCACGCGGCCATTGGCGCCGAAGCTGACGTGATAGGCCTGCTGGTGGCCCTGGCGGTTGAGGATGTAGTTGTTGCACGAGCCGGGGTGGATGCTGCGCTGGACGATGGAGGACGGGCGTCCGCCGATGGCCAGTACCTGCTCCTTGCTCATGCCTTCCTTGACCTGGCTCACCAGGGGCTCGTTGTGGAAGGTGAGGTAGTCGGTGGGGTTTTCGATCTTCGTCGCACAGCCGGACCCCGAGGCCAGAGCGGCTGCAAGCAGGAGCGCGCGCGGATGCATGCACAGTCCCCGTCATGTCGGCGGTTGATAACAGCGCTTGGACAGCAGGGGCCGCCCGCGGTTCGCCCGGATCGGGGCGGCGGGTGTGCGCCAGTCGGCAAATACGGCACAGGGTCATCCCGGGGCCAGGCCCCGGGAGGCGTGGCTCAGCGCTTGGCGGCCTCGGCCTCGTTGCGCTCGTGCTGTTCGCAGGTCATGAAGCCCTTGCCATCGACCCGGGCGTTGGCGTCGAAGCTGACGTAGTAGGGCTGCTGGTGGCCTTCCTTGTTGAGCACGTAGTTGTTGCAGGTGCCGGGATGCACCACGCGGCGCACCTCGCTGGAGGGCGGGCCGCCCAGGGTGAGCACCTGCTGGCGGTCCATGCCGTCTTCCACCTGCTTCACCAGGGGCTCGTTGCGGTAGGTGACGTAGTCGGTGGGGTTTTCCAGCTTTGTGGCGCAGCCGGTCACGGCGGCCAGGGCCAGGGCGGCGGGCAGGATGTGCTTGTACATGAAGGTGTCCTCGCATGGGGCTCAGTGGGCCTACGGGACGTTCGAGCACGGGCTCGCTTGGCGAGTTCGAGGAATATTTGCAGGGCGCCCCGTCACGAGCGGCAGGGGCGGCGCGGCTTCAGTGGGTGGCGTCTTCGGCGGCATCCAGGCGGGCCTGGTTCTGGGCATTGGCCTGGTCGATCTGCTGCTTGAGCTGGTCGGCCTGCTGTTGCAGTTGGCGGGCCTGGTCTGCCTGTGCCTTGGCCTGGGCCGCGCCGGTGGCGGCGGTTTCGCCGAGGCCGCAGCCGCTGAGCAGCAGGGCGGCCAGGATGAGGAGAAGCGGTGTGCGCATGAGGGTGTCTCCGGTGACGAGGCCCTCACGGTGCCCCCGCCGCCCGCTGCCGGCAAGCGGGGCCGGCGCGAATGGGGGCGGGGGCCGACCTGCGGTCAGCCGTAGCGTTTGCGCGCTTCGATGGCCAGGCCGCTGCCGATGCTGCCGAAGGCGTTGCCTTCGACATGGCGGGCGTTGGGCAGCAGGTCGGCGACGCAGCGGCGCAGGGCGGGGATGCCGCTGGAGCCGCCGGTGAAGAACAGCGTGTCCACCTGCTCCAGGGCGACGCCGGCCTGGGCCAGCATGGCCGTTACGCTGGCGCGGATGCGCTCCAGCAGCGGGCCGACGGCCTCCTCGAAGCCGGCGCGGTCCAGCGGCGCCACCAGGCCGGGCTCGACGCGGCCGAGGTCGATGGGGCGCTCCAGGGCTTCGGTCAGCTCGATCTTGCTGTCTTCCACCTGCATGGCCAGCCAGTGTCCGGCGCGCTGCTCGATGAGGCGGAACAGGCGGTCGATGCCGGTGGTGTCGACGATGTCGTAGCGCATGTTCTTCAGCGCCAGTTGGGACTTCTGCGCGTAGACGGCGTTGATGGTGTGCCAGGTGGCCAGGTTGAGGTGCACGCTGGTGGGCATCAGTGCGTCGCTCTTCATGCGGCTGCCGTAGCCGAACAGCGGCATCACCCCGGCCAGGGAGAGCTGCTTGTCGAAGTCGGTGCCGCCGATGTGCACGCCGCCGGTGGCGAGGATGTCGCCCTGGCGGTCGGCCACGTCGCGGCGCTCAGGCGACAGGCGCACCAGGGAGAAGTCGGAGGTACCGCCGCCGATGTCGACGATCAGCACCAGCTCTTCGCGCTGGATCTCGCGCTCGTAGTCGAAGGCGGCGGCGATGGGTTCGTACTGGAAGGAGACGTCCTTGAAACCGAGCTTGTGGGCGACGGCCACCAGGGTGTCCTGGGCCTCGCGGTCGGCCTCGGGGTCGTCGTCGACGAAGAACACCGGGCGGCCCAGTACCACCTGCTCGAAGGGGCGGTCGGCGGCGGCTTCGGCACGCTTCTTCAGCTCGCCGATGAAGATGCCCAGCAGGTCCTTGAAGGGCAGGGCGCTGCCCAGCACGGTGGTCTCGCTCTTGAGCAGCGGCGAACCCAGCAGGCTCTTGAGCGAGCGCATCAGGCGCCCCTCGTAGCCTTCCAGGTATTCGTTCAGGGCCTGGCGGCCGAAGGCGGGGCGGCGCTCTTCGGTGTTGAAGAAGATCACCGACGGCAGGGTGACCTTGGCGTCCTCCAGGACGATCAGCGGCTCGCAGTCCGGGCGCCACCAGCCGACGGTGGAGTTGGAGGTGCCGAAGTCGATGCCCAGGGCGCGGGCGGGGAGGGTGGTGCTCATGGTGCGAACGGTCCGGGGGTGGAAAAACGGCCGCGCACTATACGCGAGGCGAGGGCCGGTTGCGCGCCCGGCCCGGCGCAGTCCGTCGCACCGTCTAGACTTGCCGGCACCACCGCCCTGGGAGTTCCCCCATGAAGACGCTCCGCCTGCCCCTGCTCGTCCTCGCCCTGCTGGCCAGCCTGCCGGCCCTGGCCGCCACCCCGCAGGAAAAGATGAAGTCCTGCAACGCCGACGCCACCGCCAAGGGGCTCAAGGGCGACGAACGCAAGGCGTTCATGTCGCAGTGCCTGAAGATCACCCAGCAGGAACGCATGATCAATTGCAACAAGACCGCTTCGGACAAGGCGCTCAAGGGGGACGAGCGCAAGGCCTTCATGAGCGAATGCCTGAAGAAGCCGTAGGCCGCTCACGGCCCATCGCGACGACTTATCCCCAGCCCAGCGCCAGGGCCGCTACCACCGCGTAGCGGCCTGCCTTGGCCAGCAGCACCAGCAGCAGGAACATGCCGAGCGATTCGCGCATCAGCCCGGCCACCAGGGTGAGTGGGTCGCCGACGATCGGCATCCAGGACAGCAGCAGGGTCCAGCGACCGTAGCGCAGGTAGTGCCGGCGGGCCCGTTCGATGGCGGATTCCGATACGGGGAACCAGCGCTTCTGGCGGAAATTCGCCAGGTAGCGCCCCAGCAACCAGTTCACCAGCGAACCCAGCACGTTGCCGACGGTGGCCACCAGCAGCAGTGCCCAGGCCGGCTGCGCGCCGTTGAGCAGCAGGCCGAGCAGCACGGCCTCCGACTGCAGGGGCAGCAGGGTGGCGGCGCCGAAGGCGGCGAGGAACAGGCTGGTGTAGGCGAGCAGGTCGGGCATGGCAGGCGGGGACCTATCCGGGATGGGCGCTGGCAACGGGATGCGGGCGCAATCTAGCGACGGTCGCGGCAAAGGTGAACTGCTTTCTGCGCGCGGTGGCCCTGCGTTCGGTGGCCATTAAGGAAGCTGAAAGACGGAGGCGCGTAGAATGCGCCCACGGCCTATCCGCCGGTCGGTGTGACCTGGGGGTGCGATACTTGCATCCTTCTCGTCGATCAACCTTGCCTGCTGTCTGGACATCACAATGAGAAGAGCCTCCCACCATGAATTGCGCACGGCGTTCCGTGCGTTGCTGAACTCCTCCGCCTGCTACCACACCGCTTCGGTGTTCGACCCGATGTCCGCGCGCATCGCCGCCGACCTCGGTTTCGAGGTGGGCATCCTCGGCGGTTCCGTCGCCTCGCTGCAGGTGCTGGCCGCGCCGGACTTCGCCCTCATCACCCTCAGCGAGTTCGTCGAGCAGGCCGTGCGCATCGGCCGCGTGTCCCGCCTGCCGGTGATCGCCGACGCCGACCACGGCTACGGCAACGCCCTCAACGTGATGCGTACGGTGGTGGAACTGGAGCGCGCCGGTATCGCCGCGCTGACCATCGAGGACACGCTGCTGCCGGCCCAGTTCGGCCGCAAGTCCACCGACCTGATCAGCGTCGAGGAAGGCGTCGGCAAGATCCGCGCGGCCCTCGAAGCCCGGGTCGACCCGGACCTGGCGATCATCGCCCGCACCCACGCCGGGGTGCTCGGCACCGACGAGGTGATCGCCCGCACCCAGGCCTACCAGGCCGCCGGTGCCGACGGCATCTGCATGGTCGGGGTGGAGGACTTCGAGCACCTGGAGGCCATCGCCGCCGGGCTCCACGTGCCGCTGATGCTGGTCACCTACGGCAACCCCAAGCTGCGCGACAACCAGCGCCTGGCCGACCTGGGCGTGCGCATCGTGGTCAACGGCCACGCCGCCTACTTCGCCGCCATCAAGGCCACCTACGACTGCCTGCGCGAGCAGCGCCACATCGACACCAGCGCACCGGAGCTCAGCGCCACCGAGCTGACCCACAAGTACACGCTGCCCGAGGACTACATCGTCTGGGCGCGGGAGTACATGAACGTCAAGGAGTGACGGGGGCCTGTCCGTACGCGACGTCCACTTGTCACTTGTCGGCCCGGGGCCTTGCAAAAGGCCGCCGGCCGCCCGCATAACTCCAGGGTCATCGACAGCGAGAACGGGAGGTCGGGATGGCCAGTGGCTGGGCGGGAGACGGCGCGGTGCAGGAGCAGATCGACAGCACCATCGAAGACGCCGTGCAGCGGGCACGCAGCCAGTTGCCCAAGGGCGAGAGCCTGAAGCACTGCGAAGAATGCGATGCCGTGATTCCCCAGGCGCGCCGCGAGGCGGTGCCGGGGGTGCGCCTGTGCGTGAACTGCCAGGCCGAACACGACCGCGAGAACGCCGCCTACGCCGGCTACAACCGGCGCGGCAGCAAGGACAGTCAGTTGCGTTGAGGGCGCGTCAGAACAGCGCGCCGAGGTAGGCCGCGCCGCCGGCGCCCGCCTGCAGGCCGACGTTGGCACCGCCCATCACCAGGGCGCCACGGGCCGATTTGAGCAACTGCCGGGTCAGCATCGGCGACACCGAGAGGCTGGTCAGCGGGCTGGCGTTCATCAGCATCACCGTTGCCAGCAGCTTGGTGTCCAGACCGAACAGCATGGCCGTGCCGGAGACCCCGGCGAGCACGCCGGCGCCCACTTCCATGTACAGGCAGGGGCCGGTGATCTCGTCGCGGGTCAGGTCGCGGTCCTTGATGTCGTCGGCGACGAACACCGCACCGTCGCTGGGGAAGGCTTCCGCCGCTCCGGCACCACCGATGCTCTTGCCCTTGATCTTCACGTCCACCTTGCCGAAGCGCGGCAGTTTGGCGCCGATACCGAGGCCGGCACCGATGCCGCCGTAACGGAACGGCAGGTCCTGGCCCTGAGGCGAGCGCAGGGTGATGGAGCCGCCGCCCCCGGCGACGAAGGCGATGGTCAGGCCACCGCCGCTGGCGGTGATGTACTGCCAGCGGCTGGGGTTGGCGGGGAAGGGAATGGGCATCTGCGACATGGGTACATCCTTGTGGGTCAGGGGCGGCGGCCGAAGAGGGTCATCAGACCGGTGGCGGTGAACACCGCACCCAGCACGCCGAGCAGGGCAGAGGTGCCCCACAGCGCGCCGAAGTCATCCACCACGGCACTGCCGGTGGGGTCGTTGGCCTGGTAGTGGACCTTCACCGGCTGGCCGACCTGGTAACCGAAGATCAGCCCGCCCTGGGGATAGGAAACCCGGGTGCCGGTGCTGTCGGTGAAGGCGATCTCGGGGTGCGAGCCGCCGGCGTTCAGGGCAACCACGGCGCCGTCGGCAACCAGGGCCGATTGCAGGAAGCCCACGCGGGAAGAAGCGTTGATGGCCATGGCGGCCAGCAGGGCCAGACCGAGGAGGGCGAAGAGACCGCCCTTGAAGAGGGATACCTGGGGTTCCGACATCCTGTGGGTTCCTGAACGTCCGTTTCTGAAAGCAGAACGGACGGTTGCCCGCCCGTTCTGGTGGCTGCCCTGGGACAGCCGCCTCGCCTGTGGGTTCCCGTTCAGGCGGGAACCCCGGCCTGGATCAGGCCTTCGGGTTGGGACCGTAGGCGTTCTGGCCCGGGTCGCTGTCCTTGGCCAGCAGGTAGATCAGGTACAGACCGACCAGCGGGATCAGGGCGATGAGCATGAACCAGCCGCTCTTGCCGATGTCGTGCAGACGGCGGGCGGTGACACCCAGGGCCGGCAGCAGGACGGCCAGGCTGTACAGGTTGGCCAGCGGCAGCAGCTTCTCGCTGATCACGCCGAAGATCACGGTCAGTGCGATGGAGATCACGAGGTTCACCAGGGTGAACATCCAGTACTCCTTGCGACGCGCACGGCCGTTGAAATCAAAATATTGCTTGAGGCACTTCAAATACCATTCCATTGCGGAACTCCCTTTCTTCGCCGCCGGGCGGCTGTTCGTATCGATGGATGCCAGGCGGTCGGACATGGCTGGCAAGGGCTGCATGGGGATGCAGGGCCGCGACTATAGCGTCTCGTAACAAGACATTGCGTGTGCCGGTTCACGGGCCAGCAAATTGCCACCCAGTCAATTCTGGGCGGCGTGGGCATGGTGTTATCGCGTCAGATCCCCGTCCCAGACGGCCTCAGTGCCAGTTCAACTGCAGCGCTTCCTGCCAGGCGAAGCGTTCGAAGTGGCTGGCCATCACTTCCTTGAGTCGTTCCAGGCTGACGGCGTCTTCGGCTTCCACCCGAAGCGTCAGGCCGCCGGCTTCGGCCTGCAGCAGGCCGAGGCCGATGTCGAACTGGATGCGCCCTTGCTGCTCGTCGTAGCTGACGGGGATGCGGTGGGCGAAGTGCTTGCACAGCCGGCTGATGTAGCGGGCCGGGGTTTCGGTGATGACGTGGGTGGAGGCGACGAGGGTCATTGAGGGACTCCTGAACGGTGTAAACGGGAGCAGGCCGCCGGAAAAACCGGCGACCTGCTTGGATAACGCAGGGCGGGTACCCGGCTTCAGTAGCCGACGGTGAAGCGCTTGCGCAGGTGCTGGGGGGTCTCCAGCTCGTCGACGATGGCCACCGCCAGGTCGGCCACGGTGATGCGTGCCGGGTGGTCGCCGTCCATCAGCAGCTCGTTGCCGCCAACGCGGAAGCGGCCCGTGCGTGCGCCCGGCTCCAGCAGCGCCGGCGGGGAGAGGAAGGACCAGTCCAGGTCGGTCTCGGCCTGGATCAGGTTCAGTGCCTGGCGCGCGCCTTCGGCGCCTTCCTTGTACTCGGCGGGGAACTGCGGGGTGTCGATCAGTTGCAGGCCCGGCGCGACGTACAGGCTGCCCGCCCCGCCCACCACCAGCAGGCGACGGACACCGGCCTGGCGCACGGCGTCGAAGATGGCGCGGGTGCCCTGGACGAACTGCTCGCGGATGTCGGGGTTGCCCCAGCCGGGGTTGAAGGCGTGCACCACGGCGTCGTGCCCGGCGAGGACGGCAGCGGTGGCGGCCACGTCGTGGATATCGCCCTTCACGGCGGTCAGACGGTCATGGGGCGGCAGTTTTTCCGGGTGGCGGACCACAGCAGTGATCTGGTGGCCGCTTTGCAGGGCTTCCTGGACGACGGCGCTGCCGACGAAGCCGGTGGCACCGAGGATGGCGATCTTCATGGCTGTCTCCTGTTGAGAGTCGTTTGCGACGGTCGCCATCTTGCGGCTGGATAATCAGCGGAAAAAGTGGCAAAAACCGCTTTCACAATTAAGCAGGGCTTACGAATGGAGCAGCTCAAGCGCATGGCGGTGTTCGCCACGGTGGTGGAGAAGGGCTCGATGGTCGCCGCCGGCGAAGCCCTGGGCATGAGCGCATCGGCAGTCAGCCAGCAGATCCGCAAGCTGGAGGACGCCACCCAGGTCAGCCTGCTCCACCGCACCACCCGCAAGCTCACCCTCACCGAGGCCGGTGCGCTGTTCTACCGCAATTGCGCCCAGGTGCTGGAGCTGGCGCAGCAGGCCGAACAGCGCCTGGCGGAACTGCGTGATGCGCCGGTGGGCGAGCTGCGCATCGCCGCCCCGGTGGGCTTCTCCGATCGCATGGTCACCGAGGCGCTGGCGCCCCTGCTGGCCGCCCACCCCGGGCTGACGCTGCGGCTGTTCTTCGACGACGAGCAGATCGACCTGGTGGAGCGGCGTATCGACCTGGCCATCCGCGTCGGCCGTCAGGACGACTCCAGCCTGGTGGCGCGGCACCTGGGGGACTGGCCGTCGTTGCTCTGCGCCGCGCCCGGCTACCTGGCGCGGCTGCCGGCCCTCGTCCGCCCCGAGCAACTGCTGGAGCTGGACTGGGTGACCCTGCACGCCGAGCGCGCCCTGGGGCCGATCACCCTGGTCGGGCCGGGCGGCGAGGTGCAGCGCCTGCGCATCGAGAGCCGCGTCAGTTGCAACAACATCCTCTCCGTGCGCAGCTTCACCCTGGCCGGTGCCGGCCTGTCCCTGCAGCCGGAACCGGAGATCCGCGAAGAGCTGGCCAGCGGCCGGTTGCTGCGGGTGCTGCCCGACTGGCGCCCGCCGGAGATCGGCCTGTACATCGTCACCCCACGGCGCGACGCGCAGCCGGCCAAGGTGCGCTATGCCATCGAGGCCTTGCGTCACAGCCTGTCGCGGCGCTGATGGTCCTGCCGGCGCGCATGCCGTATAAAGTCGGACCATTCCAGTCCCAACCCATTTTCCCGAGGAACGCCGGCAAGGCATGAAGACACCCAAGCGCATCGAACCCCTGGTGGAGGATGGCCTGATCGACGAAGTGGTCAGGCCGCTGATGAGCGGTAAGGAAGCATCCGTCTATGTGGTGCGTTGTGGCAGCGAGCTGCGCTGCGCCAAGGTCTACAAGGAGGCCAACAAGCGAGGCTTCCGCCAGGCGGCCGAGTACCAGGAAGGGCGCAAGGTACGTAACAGCCGCGACGCCCGGGCCATGGCCAAGGGCTCCAAGTACGGGCGCAAGGAGCAGGAAGAGAACTGGCAGAACGCCGAAGTGGCCGCCCTGTTCCGCCTGGCCAACGCCGGCGTGCGGGTGCCCAAGCCCTACGACTTCCTCGATGGCGTGCTGCTGATGGAGCTGGTCACCGACGGCTACGGCGACGCCGCCCCGCGCCTCAACGACGTCGACCTGACCCCCGAGGACGCCCGCGAATTCCACGCCTTCATGATCGGCGAGATCGTCAAGATGCTCTGCGCCGGCCTGGTCCATGGCGACCTGTCCGAGTTCAACGTGCTGCTCGACCCCTATGGCCCGGTGATCATCGACCTGCCCCAGGCGGTGGACGCCGCCGGCAACAACCACGCCTTCCGTATGCTCGAGCGCGACGTCGGCAACATGGCCGCGTACTTCGGCCAGTTCGCCCCCGAGCTGCGCTACACCCGTTATGCCAAGGAAATGTGGGCGCTCTACGAGGACGGCAAGCTGACCCCGGATACCAAGCTCACCGGCCAGTTCACCGAGCCCGAGGAAACGGCCGATGTGGATGCGGTGATGCGCGAGATCAAGGCCGCCCTCGCTGAAGAGGAGCGCCGCCAGGCGCTGCTGAAGGACACCAGCGACGAACCGCCGACCCCGCCCTGGATGAAGGAGTGAGGGTGTGGCATCGGGCTGCTTGACCGGGCGGTTCCCGAGGACGACCATTGCGCCCTCGGATCACCGCGTTTGCAGGGGAGAACACAGATGAAAGGGCAAGCGGAAGTCGTCGAATACCTCAAGGATCTGCTGCGAGGTGAGCTGGCCGCACGCGACCAGTATTTCCTGCACTCGCGCATGTATGCCGACTGGGGCTTCACCAAGCTCTACGAGCGCATCAACCATGAGATGGAGGAAGAGACCGAACACGCCGATGCCCTGTTGCAGCGCATCCTCTTCCTGGAAAGCACTCCGGACATGACGCCCAAGGCCATCCACCCCGGCGCCACCGTGCCGGAGATGCTGCGTTCGGACCTGAACCTCGAATACGAAGTGCGCGCCGCGCTGAGCAAGGGCATCACCCTCTGCGAGCAACATGGCGACTACGTCAGCCGCGACATCCTCGCCCTGCAACTGCAGGACACCGAGGAAGACCATGCCTACTGGCTGGAGCAGCAACTGGGCCTGATCGACCGGGTCGGTCTGCAGAACTACCTGCAATCCCAGAGCTGATCGGCGCCACCACGCCTTACACGAAGCCCCGGCAGGCGCACCTGCCGGGGCTTTTTCGTCTGAAGGGGCCTGCCAGCGCCTGGCTGTTCAGGTCGGCGGTGGCTGCTCCACGCCTGCCGAGGGCCCCGCTGTTGCCCCGCAGCAACCGCCCGATGCCAGGTCCTTGAGGATCGGGCAGTCGGGGCGGTGATCGCCCTGGCAGTGGTCCACCAGCTCCTGCAGGGTGTCGCGCAGGCCCACCAGCTCGGCGATGCGCTGGTTCAGTTCGTCGATGTGGGCATTGGCCAGGGCCTTCACGTCGGCACTGGCACGGCCCCGGTCGCGCCACAGGGTGAGCAGGCGGCCCACTTCCTCCAGCGAGAAGCCCAGGTCCCGCGAGCGGCGGATGAAGGCGAGGCTGTGCAGGTCCTGCTCGCTGTACTGCCGGTAGCCGCTGTCGCTGCGGCCGGCCTCGGGGAGCAGGCCGATGGATTCGTAGTAGCGGATCATCTTCGCGGTGAGCCCGCTCTTCTTAGCGGCCTGGCCGATGTTCATGCAGCGCTCCTCTCGGTTTGAGGTGTCCGGGCGCCCCTTGCGGGGCGCTTGGCGAGTGAACTCGCCCCTGCCAGAACGGCGTCCCGGCATCAGTCTTCCGTGTGTTTCTCCCCGGCCGGTTTCCAGGTCTTCAGCAGCAGGGCGTTGCTCACCACGCTGACGCTGGAGAGGGCCATCGCGGCGCCGGCGACCACCGGGTTGAGCATACCGGCGGCGGCGAGCGGGATGCCCACCAGGTTGTAGATGAAGGCCCAGAACAGGTTCTGGCGGATCTTGCCGTAGGTGCGCCGGGCGATGTCGAGGGCGGCGGGGACCAGGCGCGGGTCGCCGCGCATCAGGGTGATGCCGGCGGCGTGCATGGCCACGTCGGTGCCACCGCCCATGGCGATGCCCACATCGGCGGCGGCCAGGGCGGGGGCGTCGTTGATGCCGTCGCCGACCATCGCCACCACCGCGCCGCCGGCCTTGAGTCGGGCCACTTCGGCGGCCTTGTCGGCGGGCAGCACTTCGGCGTGCACATCGTCGATGCCCAGCGCTTCGGCCACCACCCGGGCGCTGCCGCGGTTGTCGCCGGTGATCAGGTGGCTGGCGATGTGGCGTCCGCGCAGGGCGTGCACGGCGTCGCGGGCGCCCTCCTTGAGGCTGTCGCCGAAGGCGAACAGGCCGAGCACCTGCGCACGGGGTTGCAGTGCCAGCAGCCAGGACAGGGTGCGGCCCTCGGCTTCCCAGGCCTGTGCGGAGGCCAGCAGGGCGCCGCCGTCGAGGCCCTGCTCGTCCAGAAGGCGGCGGTTGCCCAGGGCCAGCAGGCGGCCCTCGACCCGGCCCTGGATGCCGCGCCCGGTGAGGGACTGGCTGTCGCTGACTTCGGGCACCGTCAGGCCGCGTTCGTCGCAGGCATCCAGCACCGCCTTGGCCAGGGGGTGCTCGCTGCCGCGCTGCAGGGCGCCGGCCCAGGCCAGCAGGTGCGCGTCGTCGCCATCGGCCGCGGCGAGGTGGGTGATGCGCGGGGTGCCGGAGGTGAGGGTGCCGGTCTTGTCGAAGGCCACGGCGGTGACGGCGTGGGCCACCTCCAGGGCTTCGGCGTCCTTGATGAGGATGCCGTGGCGGGCCGCGACGCCGGTGCCGGCCATGATCGCCGTCGGCGTGGCCAGGCCGAGGGCGCAGGGGCAGGCGATCACCAGCACGGCGACGGCGTTGATCAGCGCCGTCTCCAGCGCTGCGCCGGCCAGCAGCCAGCCGCCGAGGGTGGCCAGGGCGATCAGCAGCACCGCCGGGACGAACACCTGGCTGACCCGGTCCACCAGCTTCTGGATCGGCGCCTTGGCCGCCTGGGCGTCTTCCACCAGGCGGATGATCCGCGCCAGCACCGTCTCGCCGCCCAGGGCGGTGGTGCGCACCCGCAGGCGTCCCTCGCCGTTGATGGCGCCGCCGGTGACGCGGTCGCCCGGGGCCTTGGGCACCGGCAGGCTCTCACCGCTGATCAGTGCCTCGTCGGCGTGGCTCTGGCCCTCCAGCACCTCGCCGTCCACCGGGAAGCGCTCGCCGGGTTTCACCAGCACCTCGTCGCCCAGTTGGAGTTCGGCAATGGCCACGTCTTCCTCGCGGCCGTCGCGCAGGCGGATGGCACGCTCGGGGCGCAGGGCTTCCAGGGCGCGGATGGCGGCGCTGGTCTGGCGCTTGGCGCGGCTCTCCAGGTACTTGCCCAGCAGCACCAGGGCGATGACCACCGCCGAGGCTTCGAAATACAGGTGCGGCACGTGGCCGGGGTGGGCGGTGGCCCACTGGTAGAGGCTCAGGCCGTAGCCGGCGCTGGTGCCGATGGCCACCAGCAGGTCCATGTTGCCGGCGCCGGCGCGCACGGCCTTCCAGGCGGCGCGGTAGAAGCGCGCGCCGAGGATGAACTGCACCGGCGTGGCCAGGGCGAATTGCACCCAGGCCGGCAGCATCCAGTGCAGGCCGAAGGGTTCCACCAGCATCGGCAGCACCAGCGGGGCCGCCAGCAGCAGGGCCAGTGCCAGGGCCAGGCGCTCCCGTTGCAGCACCTGGCGGGCGCGGGCCTCGCTGTCATCGGCGTGCTCGGCCTGGTGCAGCCGCGCCTGGTAGCCGGCGCGGGTCACGGCCTGGATCAGCGCCTGGTCGTCCACCCCGTCCAGCCGCTGCACGCTGGCCCGCTCGCTGGCCAGGTTGACGCTCACCTCCAGCACCCCCGGCACCTTGGCCAGGGCACGCTCCACACGACCGGCGCAGCTGGCGCAGGTCATGCCGCCGATCTCCAGCTCCAGGCGCCCCTGGGGCACCTCGTAGCCGGCCCGCAGCACCGCCTCGCGCAGGGCGGGCAGGGCATCGGCGGGGGCCTGGACCCTGGCCTGCTCGCGGGCCAGGTTGACGCTGGCGGACTCCACGCCAGGCACCTTGGCCAACGCGCGCTCCACGCGGCCGGCGCAGCTGGCGCAGGTCATTCCAGTGATGGGCAGGTCGAACGATACGGTCATGGCTGATCCTCCTCGTGGGGCACAGGATCAACCTTGACCCCGTGGCAAGGTCAAGAGGGGAGAGGGCTGCTGAGGAAAAGCCGGTGGGTTTTCGATGGCGGTGTTCCAGTGCGCTGTTTCAACGCCAAGCTGGTTATCGAGTTCTGCGGATGTTTCTTGTTTCGCCCTCCCGGGCGAGCCCCTTTTGGCAGTCGCCCCAAAAGGAGCCAAAAGGGCTTGCCCCTGCATACGGGTCCCGCGTTGCGGGACTCCCCTCACTCCATCATCGTTACTCGCTTCGCTCGCCCTTCGGGCCGCACTGAAGTGCGTTCGCTGCAAGCAGCGTCCAGGGGGCCGGCGGGGTGCCGCCCACTCGACGGGCCATCCTTGGCCCGGCAGCGCTCTCGCGACATCCATGTCGCTCAACCCCCTACACGATGACTCCGCTCGGCCTCCTGAAGGGGCGGCTTTTTCCCCGCCTCACCTTTCTCGACCAGGCATGAATCCAGAGTGCGCTCGAAAACTGCTCATCGAGCGAGAGCAGGCTGCAGGTCTGGTTCTAGAACGGCGGAACAGAACGTCGTTGAGTGCCCTTTCCAAAGACGTGTCAGGGCAACGGCACCGACGGAATCAGATACAACCCATGGTCGTTCATGCCCAGTTCATAGCGGCTGACCATCCCGGCCTGCAGGGTGATGGTCTGCGGCTCCTGCACGCCCATGCCGGCACGGCAGGGGCCGGCATCGAGCAGGCCGAGGCGCACCGAAACCCGGCCCGGAGGCAGGTTCAGCTCCACCGACTGGCTCTGCACCAGACGCGCAATGAGACGGTCCTGAACGAAGAGGGCCACATCGCAGCCGGTGGCCAACTGCATCCGCTCGCGGGAGACCACGAGCATGCCGTAGTTGAGCGGCGCTTCCGCGCGGGCCAGGCCGGGCAGGGCGAGCAGGGCCGCGAGCAACAGGGTGAGGGCTTTCATGACAGGGCTCCGGAGGGGCAGTGGAGCAAGTGTAGGTGCGCGGGGCTTGACCTTGCCACGGTGGCAAGGCGGACACTGCGGGCCGTTCATCCAGCCATCACGAGGAGTCGATCATGCAAGTGTTCAAGGTCCAGGGCATGTCCTGTGGTCATTGCGTACGCGCCGTCACCGAGGCGGTGCAGGCCCGCGACGCGGCGGCAGAGGTCCAGGTGGACCTGGGCGCCGGTGAAGTGCGGGTGGCCAGCCGCCTGGCAGCCGAGCAGGTACTGGAGGCCATCCGCGAGGAGGGCTACTCGGCTGAGCTGGCCTAGCGCCCAGCACACCCCTGGAAGGCCATCACGCCCGGCGACGCGGCCGGGCTTCGAACCCGGTGGAGGACGACAGCCGTTCCTTACTGGGTTCGACGTCCACTGCCTTTTGCCCCATTCCTTCTCGCTTTACCGTCCTGACCGGATGCAATGCGCGGATGTCGGACCAGAAGAGTTCTTCCGGGAACATGTCCGAGCCGTTGTATTGGAAGGTGAGGAAGTGCGGGGCGTCGTAGACGCCCTCCAGCGCCATCACCACGCCGACGATATGCACGCAGGTGAACGTGGACTCCGGGACGTCGGGCCAGTCCAGCTCTATCCAGGCCGTGCGGCCAATCAGTGCGCAGGCAGCGTCGAGGGTGAAGTCGGCCATGCTCAATCTCCTATCAAGCAGTTATCCACAGCACAGGGCAGGCCTTCGGCCAGGCAGGAGCCGCCCTTCCCGTTTCAGGTGCGTTCCTTCACTATCCCTATGGTTTAAATAATCAATATTTGCACTGAAATTATTGCACTGGAATATATCACAAATAATCCCTGTGAAATAGTTGCACTAAGGGTTTTATAGAACGAAATGGAATCAATAAAGGAAAGAGCTAAGGCGCTAATCGCTATGGCAGGCATGGACCGGCTGGTGAAAGAAAGCGAAATCGGCTTTCAACGCTGGCACAGCGTCAGGTTCAAGGAGATCCGGATGAGCACGGAAGAGCTCGAAGTCTTGCAGCGCATGTACCCGCAGTATCGGCTTTGGCTAATCAGTGGAGAGGTTGCACCTGAGATTGGGCAGATGAGCCCGGCCCATGATGAAACGCTTTCGGCCCCATCCTCACCCCAGCGGTGATGGCTTGAGGAAACGCAGCGCGCAGGCGGCGTCGAAGGTGACGTCGGCCATGATCGTTCCGCCACTGTCCGGCGGTTACAGAAAAGCCATTTGATAAATAATTCATCAACTGTCAGGGCTTCTGGGAATGATTGAGGAGCGTCTTAGAACGCTTGTCCGCCACCTCGGTGCGACTCGACTTGCCGATACGACCGCTATCAAGGAGCGCCAGCGTTGGCAGACGGTTGCCACAAACCGAAAGGTGAAGGCGCGTGTTGAGGATCTGGAGGAGGTGCTGAAGGCATTCCCCCAATACGAGCTATGGCTTCTGAAGGGGGATGTGGACCCGGCCAAGGGGCAGGTATCGCCCGACTTCGATGGAGCCCCGCCGGGTGTGGAATAGCGGTCTCCACGCTGGAGTGGCCGAAGGGACGGCTACGCCCCTGTTCCGTATTGCGGTGACACGCTGCTGGATGTCACCTGTTTCGCCCCCGGGCGAGCCCTTCTGGGTTGACTGAAAAAATGGAATCCATTCAGGAAAGGGCAATAGCCCTGATCTACAAGACCGGCCTGGACCATCTGGTCCGAGCATCCGAGATCAACTACAGCCGCTGGAAGAACCTCCGTCATCGAAAGGTTCGGATGAGCACCGAGGAGCTGGAGGTGCTGGTCAGGCTGTACCCCCACTATGGTTTGTGGCTGGCGACCGGCAAGGTCGCCCCGGAGGTCGGGCAGACGAGCCCGGTCCATGACGACGCGCCTGAGGACGCTTCCTCGTCCCAGCCGTGACGGCACCAGAGATTCGTTTGAAAACATGGACGAAATCAGAAACAGAGCGCTCTACCTCCTCCGCCTGGCCGGGCCGAAGAGGCTCAGCCAGTTGGGCGAGAGCAACTACGAGCGCTGGAAGAACATCAGCAAGGGCGCCATCCGCATGGGCACGGAGGAACTGGCCGTGCTGGTGCGCCTGTATCCGCACTACGCGTTCTGGCTGATCAGCGGCGAAACGGCGCCCGAAGTCGGGCAGACGAGCCCGCTGGAGGCATCCTCTCCCCAGCCGTGACGGCGCTAGGACGCGCTGCGCAGCACTTCATCCCAGTCACGGATCAGCCCGCGGAACACCGCGTCCAGCAGCGGCGCGGTGTCCTGCTGCGGGTCGAACAGGGAGATGTCGCGCGTCCAGTCGGTGAACAGGCCGAGGATCTGCGCATGCAGCCCGCGCGAGGCCAGGCGCGGGGTGAGCCCTGGGTGCAGGCGCTCGACGCAGCCGGGCTGGGCGAACAGCGCCTCGCACAGGTCGATGAACTGGTTGACGAAGGCGTTGTGGCGGTCCTCCGCCTCGCGCAGTTCCTCGGTGAACTCGCAACGGTGCAGGAGGATGGTGAAGATGCGCTTGCGCTGGGCGTCCACCGCCAGTGAAGTGATCGCCTCGATGGACAGGTTGCGCAGCGACAGCAGCGCGTCGCGGCCGCTGTAGCCGCAGAGGCGTTCGGTCATCTGCTCTGGGGGCAGGCGAACCTGGTTGAGCATTTCGTGGAACAGGTGGGCCTTGTTCTGGAAGTGCCAGTAGACGGCGCCCCGGGTCACGCCCGCAGCCCGGGCGATCTGTTCCAGGGAGGTATGGGCCACGCCGTTCTCGAGGAACAGCAGCTCGGCGGCGGCCAGGATGTCGGCGCGGGTTTTCTCCGCTTCTTCTTTGGTTCTGCGCATAGCAGTCAGGTGAATAGTGTCTAGGCTTCTTCTCGGGAGTCGGATTCTAGCGACATTGCTGCCGTTCGGCGCTTCGGCTTCCCCTCTTTTCGTCCCCCAATCGAAATGCCATTCCACCCGCCCTGGCAGGAATGGCCGTGGAGAATCGCCATGCCGCTTGCTCGCCGCCCGCCCTTGCGCCACGTCCTGCCGGTCGTCGCCTGCCTGCTGTCCGGTCCCCTGGCCGCAGCGGACGCCCCTGCCGGAGGGGGCGCACCGGCGCCCGAGGTGCTGGTGGAGACGGTGCGCGAGGGGCCCCTGCCGCTGGTGCTGGAGTACGCCGGGCGTACCGCCGGCTACCGCGAGGTGGAGGTGCGCGCGCAGGTCAGCGGCATCCTCCAGGAGCGCACCTACCAGGAGGGCGCGCGGGTGCAGAAGGGCCAGGTGCTGTTCCGCATCGACCCGCGCACCTACCAGGCCGCTCTGGGCAGCGCCAAGGGCGCGCTGGCCCAGGAGCAGGCGCGCTACCGGCAGACCGAGCGCGACCTCAAGCGCGTGCGCGAGCTGCAGAAGAAGGGCTTCGCCAGCGAGAGCGAGCTGGACAACGCCATCTCCAACTTCGAGCAGAGCAAGGCCAACGTGCAGGCCGCCGAGGCCAACGTCCAGGCCAAGCAGATCGACCTCGACTACACCACGGTGAAGGCGCCCATCAGCGGCATCACCAGCAAGGAGACGCGCTCCGAGGGCAGCCTGGTGGTGGCCGGCGACCCCAACTCCAGCCTGCTGACCCAACTCACCCAGCTGGACCCGCTGTACGTCAACTTCGGCTACCCCGACACCGAGGCCGAGCGCCTGCGCGAGGGCGTGCAGAGCGGCCGCCTGACCCTGCCGGCCGACGGCAAGCTGACCGCCGTGCTGAAGTTCGGCGACAGCTCCACCTACCCGCTGGAGGGCCGGGTGGACTTCACCGACAGCTTCGTCAACACCGGCACCGGCACCGTCAGCGCCCGCGCGGTGGTGCCCAACCCCGAGCAGAAGCTGCTGCCGGGCCAGTTCGTGCGGGTACTGATCAAGGGCATCACCCGCCCCGGCACCATCACCGTGCCGGAGCGCGCGCTGTCCCAGGGGCCGCGCGGCACCTTCGTGTTCGTGGTGGACCAGGACGGCGTGGCGCGCATGCGCGAGGTGAAGACCGGCGACACCGCCGAGGGCCGCTGGGTGATCCTCTCCGGCGTCTCAACCGGTGACCGGGTGATCGTCGAGGGCCTGCCCCGGGTGCGCCCGGACGCGCCGGTGAAGGCGGTGGAAGCCCCCGCCGACGGCACCCCGCCGAAGCAGTCCTGAGGAGGGCGCGCCGTGATCTCGCGATTCTTCATCGATCGGCCGGTATTCGCCACGGTCATCTCCATCGTCATCATGCTCGGCGGCCTGGCCGCCATGCGCGCGCTGCCGGTCGCGCAGTACCCGGAGATCCTCCCGCCGCAGGTCTCGGTGACCGCCAGTTACCCCGGCGCCAGCTCCCAGGTGATCGCCGAGACGGTGGCGGCACCCCTGGAGCAGGGCATCAACGGCGTGCAGGGGATGATCTACCAGTTGTCCAACTCCGACAGCAACGGCGCCATGAGCCTGACCGTTTACTTCCAGGTGGGTACCGACCCGGACCAGGCCACCATCGACGTCAACAACAAGGTCCAGGCCGCCCTGGCCAAGCTGCCCGAGGAGGTGCGCCGGCAGGGGGTGAAGGTGGAGAAGAAGTCCTCCGACATCCTCCAGGTGGTGACGCTGTTCTCCCCGGACAATTCCCGCGACCCGATCTACATCAGCAACTACGCGCTGATCAACGTGATCGACGAGCTCAAGCGCATTCCCGGCGTGGGCGATGCCAGCCAGTTCGGCTCGAAGAACTACTCCATGCGCATCTGGCTGCGGCCGGACAAGCTGGCCCAGTACGACCTGACGCCCACCGACGTGGTCAAGGCCATCCAGGAGCAGAACTCCCAGTTCGCCGCCGGCAGCTTCGGCAAGCAGCCGCTCAACCAGCCCCAGGACTTCACCTACACCGTCACCACTCAGGGCCGCTTCACTGACCCGAAGGAGTTCGAGAGCGTCATCCTGCGCACCGACGCCACCGGCGCCAGCCTGCTGCTCAAGGACGTGGCGCGGGTCGAGCTGGGGGCCCAGGACTACTCGCTGATGACCTCGCTGAACGGCCAGCAGAACGCCGCCTTCGGCATCTACCTGCAGCCCGGTGCCAACGCCCTGGACACCGCCGAGGCGGTGCGCCAGACCATGGACCAGTTGGCCAAGCGCTTTCCCCAGGGCATCGACTACAAGATCCCCTACGACACCACCAAGTTCGTCGAGGTCTCCATCGAGGAGGTGATCCATACCTTCATCGAGGCCCTGGTGCTGGTGATGCTGGTGGTCTACCTGTTCCTGCAGAACTGGCGCGCCACGCTGATCCCGGTGCTGGCCATCCCGGTGTCGCTGATCGGCACCTTCGCCGGCATGTACATGCTGGGGTTCTCCATCAACCTGCTGACCCTGTTCGGCATGGTGTTGGCCATCGGCATCGTGGTGGACGACGCCATCGTGGTGCTGGAGAACGTCGAGCGGGTGATGCGCACCGAGAAGCTCGGCCCGCGCGAGGCGGCGATCAAGGCCATGGAGGAGGTGACCGGCCCCATCGTCGCCATCGTGCTGGTGCTCTGCGCGGTGTTCGTCCCGGTGGGCTTCCTCGGTGGTCTGGCGGGGCAGATGTACAAGCAGTTCGCGATCACCATCGCGGTGTCGGTGGTGATCTCCGGCATCGTCGCGCTGACCCTCTCGCCGGCGCTCTGTGCCCTGCTGCTCAAGCCCACCCACGAGGAGCCGGCGGCGCCGTTCCGCTGGTTCAACCGGGCCTTCGACCGCGCCACCGACGGCTACACCGCCGGGGTGCGTTTCTTCCTCAAGCGCAGTGCCATCGGCCTGCTGCTGTTCGGCGGGATGATCGCGCTGATGGTGGTGCTGTTCGGCCGGGTGCCCGGTTCCCTGGTGCCCGACGAGGACCAGGGCTACGTGATCAACGCCTACTTCCTGCCGCCAGCGGCTTCCCTGACCCGTACCGAGGAAGTGACCAGCGCCGTCACCGAGCAGCTGATGAAGCACCCGGCGGTGCAGGATGTGGTCACCTTCGCCGGCTTCGACGTGCTCACCTTCGGCACCCGCAGCAACGCCGGGGTGTCGTTCATCCCGCTGAAGGACTGGAAGGAGCGCACCACCGAGGAGCTGGACGCGCGCAATCTGCCGCGCACCTTCATGGCCATGGGCGCCGGGCAGAAGGACGGCGTGGTGATGACCTTCAACCCGCCGCCGATCACCGGCATGAGCACCACCGGCGGCTTCGAGGCCTACCTCCAGGACCGCTCCGGCGGCTCCATCGCGCAGTTGCAGGCGACCGTCGGCAAGTTCATCGCCGCCGCCGCCAAGCGCCCCGAGCTGGCCGGCGTCAGCACCACCTTCAACGCCAACGTGCCGCAATACTTCCTCGACCTGGACCGCACCAAGGCCCGTGCCCTGGGGGTGGCGGTGAACGATGTGTTCACCGCCATGCAGTCCACCTTCGGCAGCTACTACGTCAACGACTTCACCCTCTACGGGCGCACCTGGCAGGTGAGCCTGCAGGCCGAGGCGGACTTCCGCCGCAAGCCGGAGGACCTCAGCCAGGTGTACGTGCGCTCCGCCTCCGGCGAGCTGGTGCCGCTGTCGTCCCTGGTGCGGGTGCAGCGCATCCTCGGGCCGGACTCCTACGCGCGCTTCAACGTCTACCCGGCAGCCAAGATCCTCGGCGGCCCGGCGCCGGGCTACAGCTCCGGACAGGCGCTGGCGGCCATGCAGGCGGTGGCGGACGAGGTGCTGGGTGAGGACTACAGCCTGGGCTGGGTCGGCTCGGCCTACCAGGAACTGGCCACCCAGGGCTCGGGGGGCACCGCCTTCCTGTTCGGGCTGATCATCGTGTTCCTCATCCTCGCCGCCCAGTACGAGCGCTGGACGCTGCCCATCGCTGTGGTCACCGCCGTGCCCTTCGCGGTGTTCGGCGCCATCCTCGCGGTGTGGCTGCGCGGGCTGTCCAACGACGTGTACTTCCAGGTGGGGCTGGTGACGCTGATCGGCCTGGCGGCGAAGAACGCCATCCTCATCATCGAGTTCGCCGTGCTCTGCCGGCAGCAGGGCATGGGCATCTTCGAGTCGTCCCTGGAGGCGGCGCGCCTGCGCTTCCGGCCCATCGTGATGACCTCCCTGGCCTTCATCCTCGGCTGCGTGCCCCTGGCGATCAGCAGTGGCGCGGGCTCGGCGAGCCGACACTCCATCGGCACCGGGGTGATTGGCGGTATGCTAGCGGCCACGTTGCTGGCAACCTTCCTCATCCCGATGTTCTACCTGCTGGTGGAATCCGCTGCCGACAAGCTCGCTCAGCGGCGCGGGAAGAAGGCCCCGCCGGCCGACCCGGTGCACTGACCGGGTCGTCCACAAGTCGCGCGCCGCCCTTCGGGGCGGCGCCTCGTTCAGGTGATCCATGAATTTCCGCATCCTGTTGATCCTGGGGGCGCTGAGTGCCTTCGGCCCCATGGCGATCGATTTCTACCTGCCCAGCTTCCCGGCCCTGGCCAAGGCGTTCGCGACCGACGTCGAGCATGTCCAACTGAGCCTGGCGGCGTACTTCGTCGGCCTGGCCATCGGCCAGTTGCTCTACGGCCCCATCGCCGACCGCTTCGGCCGACGCCCGCCGCTGCTGGCGGGGGTGACGCTGTTCACCCTGGCCTCGGTGGCCTGCGCCCTGGCGCCGAGCCTGGAGTGGCTGATCGCCGCGCGCTTCGTCCAGGCCCTGGGCGGCTGCGCGGGGATGGTGGTGTCGCGGGCGGTGGTGCGTGACCTGTGCGACCCGGTGTCCTCGGCCAAGGTGTTCTCCCAGCTGATGCTGGTGATGGGGCTGGCACCGATCCTCGCGCCCCTGGGCGGCGGGCTGCTGCTGGAGAGCTTCGGCTGGCCGTCGATCTTCTACGGGCTGACCCTGTTCAGCGCGCTGGTGCTGGCCGGGGTCTGCGCCTGGCTGCCGGAAACCCTCACCCACGGTGACGAGCGCCCGCCGCTGCGTGGTGCCCTGGGGCAGTACCGGCGCCTGCTGGGGGATGGGGTGTTCATCGGCTACGCGCTGTCCGGCGGGCTGGCCATGGCCGGCATGTTCGCTTACATCGCCGGCTCGCCCTTCGTCTTCATCCAGCTCTACGGCGTGCCGGCCGAGCACTACGGCTGGCTGTTCGGCAGCAACGCACTGGGCTTCGTCCTCATGGCCCAGGTCAACGCCTGGCTGATGCGCTTCCACGGCCCGGCCTACTGGTTGCGGCGGATGGTCTGGGTGCTGCTGGGCTTCGCCGTGGCGATGCTGGTGGTGGCCCACGCCCACACCGAAGCGCTGTGGCCGCTGCTGGTACCGCTGTTCTGCGCCACCGCCTGCCTGGGCTGCATCATCCCCAACGCCTCGGCCTCGGCCATGGCCGGCCAGGGACGCCACGCCGGCAGCGCTTCGGCGCTGATGGGCAGCCTGCAGTTCAGCGTCGCCGCCGGTGCCGCGGCCCTGGTGGGCGTGCTGCACGACGGCACGGCCGTGCCCATGGCGACCGTCATCGCGCTCTGTGCAACGGGGGCGGTGAGCGCGTCCACCTTCACCTGGTGGCGGGCGCGCGGGCAGCCTTCAGTGCTGGGCTAGCCGCCTGGGCGGGTCAGCCGACGGCTCGTTGGGGCTGTTGGGGCAGGATGTGGGGGGCTTTGAGACGGGCCTCCAGCACGGCGACGAAGCGTTGCGCCTCGGCCTCGGTGCGGAAGCTGACGGCGTGCTGATCGATGCACACCTGCCAACTGGGGCCCTGGGCGGTCCGGGTCGGACGGACGAGCACTTTCATGGTGGTCACCTCCCTGGTTCGAAAAATTCGCGGTTCCAGTGTAGTGCACGGAGATGGACCGGAAATGACATCGGTCAATGGCCCGACTGGCGGTCGGGCCATTGACTGTCCAGGTGACCGGCGGGCGCCCCGTTGGCAGGTTGCCCGGAGTGACCTCAGAAGCCTTCGAGCACGATCTTGCCCTTGGCCTTGCCGCTCTCCAGCAGGGCGTGGGCGCGCTTGAGGTTGGCCGCCTCGATGCGGCCGTAGTGCTCGCCGAAGGTGGTCTTCAGCACGCCCCGGTCGATCAGCTCGCTGACGCGGTTCAGCAGCCTGTGCTGCTCGATCATGTCGGCGGTTTCGAACATCGAGCGGGTGTACATGAACTCCCAGTGCAGCGAGATGCTCTTGCGCTTGAGCTTGAGCACGTCGAGGCCCGCCGGGTCGTCGATCAGCGCCAGCTTGCCCTGGGGCGCCAGGGCTTCCACCAGTTGCTCCAGGTGCTGGTCGGTCTGGGTGAGGCTGGCGACGTGGGTGACGCTGTCGAGGCCGATGCGCTTGAGCTCGGCCGCCAGCGGCTGGCTGTGGTCGATGACGTGGTGGGCGCCCAGCTCGCGGACCCAGGCCTGGGTTTCCGGGCGTGAGGCGGTGCCGATCACCGTCAGGCCGGTGAGCTGGCGGGCCAGTTGCACGAGGATGGAACCGACGCCGCCGGCCGCGCCGACCACCAGCAGGCTTTGGCCCAGGTCAGCCTTCCCCTCGGCGATCCCGAGGCGCTCGAACAGCAGCTCCCAGGCGGTGATGGCGGTCAGCGGCAGGGCGGCGGACTTGGCGAAGTCCAGGCTCTGCGGGCGCTTGCCGACAATGCGCTCGTCCACCAGGTGCAGCTCGGCGTTGCCGCCGGGGCGGGTCAGGGCGCCGGCGTAGAACACCTCGTCACCGGGCTGGAACAGGCTGACGTCCTGGCCCACCGCCTTCACCACGCCGGAAACGTCCCAGCCCAGTACACGGGGCTGGCCGTTCTCGGGGGCGGCGTTGCGGCGGATCTTGGTGTCCACCGGGTTCACCGAAATGGCGCGGACCTCCACCAGCAGGTCGCGCGGGCCCGGCGTCGGCTCGGGCAGGTCGATGTCCTGCAGGGCGTCGGGGTGGTCGATGGGCAGGTTCTGGAAATAGGCGACGGCTTTCATGGCAAGGCTCCGGATGAGGATGGGCGCTAGGTTGGGCTATTTCCTGGCGAAGAAAAACCCGCTAGAACGTGACAGTCTTTCAAAGGAATTTTGAAAATGCTGCGCCTCGACGACCTCAGCCTGTTCGTCTGCACTGCCGACCGGGGCAGCCTCTCCGCCGCGGCCCGCGAGCTGGACATTTCCCCGGCCGTGGCCAGCGCCGCCCTGAAGCGCCTGGAGGCGAAGCTGGAGACGCGCCTGCTGATCCGCTCCACCCGCAGCCTGCGCCTGACCCCTGAGGGCGAGCAGTTCCTGGTCCACGCCCGCGAGGCGCTGCGCAGCCTGGAGGAGGGCCGGCGGCAACTGGCCGGCGGCCGCGAGGGCATCAGCGGCACGCTGCAACTGTCGGCACCCTCGGACTTTGGCCGCAACGTGCTGCTGCCCTGGCTCGATGCCTTCCAGGCCGAGCACCCGCGCCTGGCCTTGCGGCTGTACCTGAGCGACCGCACCGCCGACCTGTACCGCCAGCCGGTGGACATCGCCCTGCGCTACGGCGAACCGGAAGACTCCAGCCTCGTCGCGCTGCCCATCGCCCCGGGCAACCGCCGGGTGCTCTGCGCCGCCCCCGAGTACTTCGCCCGCCACGGGCGCCCGGCACAGCCGGAGGACCTGGCCGGGCACACCTGCCTGCTGTACCTGCTGGGCGGCCGCGCCCATGACCGCTGGAGCTTCGAGGACGGGCGCCGCACCCACCTGGTCAGCGTGGCGGGCGACCGCCTCTGCGATGACGCCGACGTGGTGCGGCGCTGGGCCGTGGCCGGGCGCGGGCTGACCTACAAGTCCTGGCTCGACGTGGCCGGCGATGTCGCCGCCGGGCGCCTGCAACTGGCCCTGGAGCGCTACCGCGGCGAACCCACGCCGCTGAACCTGGTGTGTGCCCACCGTGACCAGTTGGGCAAGCCGGTGAAGCTGTTGCGGGAGTTTCTCCGCGAGCGCTGCGACGAGCTGTTGCGCCGTGCGCCCTGGGCGCGCTGACGGAAAGCGCGCCAGCAGGGTTGATCGGCGCCCGGCTTCGGCTATCGTGGGCGCCTATGGGGCCTCTCTGAAAAAGCGACCTGAATGCGTTTTCGGAGGGGCCCTTTAGCGTCGCGAATACACCCACTGGGAGACCTCCTTGCTGCCACCCGATCCCCGCCCGCCCTCGCAAGGTTCTCTGCTCGACCTGACGGCACACCGGCTCGGCTTCCAACTGCTGGTGGTCTTCGTCGGCTACCTGCTGCTCGCCCTGGGCGCGGCATGGCTGTCCCGCCAGCCGGGCACCCTCTCCACCCTGTGGTACGCCAACGCCTTTGGCATCGCCTTTCTGTGGAACCTTTCCCGGAGGCGTTGGCCTGCTCTGCTGGGGGTGATGGCCGGTGCCAATGTGCTGGCCGGCAGCCTGATCGGCGATTCGTTGCCAATGTCTGCCTGCTTCACCCTCGCCAACCTGCTGGAGATGAGCCTGGCCGCCTGGCTGTTGCGCCGCACCGGGGTGGCGACTCACATGGACCGCAGCCCCCTGGCCTTCCTGCGTTTCATCCTGCTCGGCGTGCTGGTGCCGCCGCTGTTCAGCGCGCCGCTGGCGGCCGGGCTGCTGCAATTGGCCGAGTACGGCAGCTTCTGGCGCACGGCACTGTCCTGGTATGAGAGTGCGGTGCTCGGCACCCTTTCGATCCTGCCGCTGGTGGTGCAGGTGCAGGTGCACGGCCTGCGCGCTTTGGACATCCGTCGTCGCCCTCGGGAGTTCGCTCTCTACACACTGGCGGTGCTGGTGATGACGCCACTGACGCTGCTCTACGTACCGTTTCCCTTTGTCTACCTGTCCCTGCCGTTGCTGCTGGCAGCGGCGCGGATGAGCTTTGGCGGCACCGCGCTGCTGGTGAGTTGCATGTCGGTGCTGGGTGGACTGGTGATCGCCGCCGGCGAGCTGGATGCGCCTCGGGCCGATGGCGTGGCGCGCGAGCTGTCGATCTACCTGCCGTTGCTGCTGTCGCTGCTGCCGCCGCTGCTGCTGGCCGCTGCGGTGGAGCAGGGGCGCCGGCGACGTCGGGCCCTGGCGGCCAGTGAGGCGCGCTTCCGCTCGGCCATGGACGAGTCCGCCATCGGCATGGCCCTGGTAGACCTGGACGGCCGCTGGCAGCGCGTCAACCGCGCGCTGTGCGAGATGCTCGACTACAACCGGGTCGACCTGCTGCGGCTGTCGTTCCGCGAGATTTCCCACCCCGACGACCTGCCCCAGGACCTGGCGTTGCTGGACGACCTGCTGGCCGGCCAGCGCACCAGCTACCGCCTGGAGAAGCGCTACCTGCGCCGCGACGGCCGAGAGCTGTGGGCGTTGCTGGCCGTATCGCTGGTGCGCGACGACGAAGGACGGCCGGAATACTTCATCGCCCAGATCGAGGACATCGACCGTCGCAAGCGTGCCGAAGCCCGCGAGGCCGACCTGTTGCGGCGCTACTCCCTGGCCACCGAGGCCAGCGGCGTGGGGGTGTGGGAGTGGTACCTGGCCAGTGATCGCATCATGTGGGACGACAGCCTGTTCCGCCTCTACGGGATGACACCCCGCCCGGGGGCCGTCAGCTACGGCGACTGGGCGCGCTACCTGCACCCGGCGGATGCGCCGAGCGTGCACTGCCAGTTGCAGCAGGTGCGCCAGGGCCAGGAGCAGGCGGACATGGAGTTCCGTGTCATCCGTCAGGACGGCCAGGTGCGCGTGCTGCGCGCCCTCGGCAGCCTGGTGCGTGACGCCTCGGGCGAGCCGGAACGGATGGTCGGAACCTCCTGGGACGTGACCGAGCTGCGCCACCTGGCCGAGCGCCTGCGGGACGAGCGTGAGCGCCTGCAGGTGACCCTGGACTCCATCGGCGATGGCGTGGTGACCACCGACCTGCAGGGCCGGATCAACTTCCTCAACCCGGTGGCGGTACGCCTCAGTGGCTGGAGCAACGAGCGCGCCCTGGGCCAGCCCATCGAGACGGTCCTGCCCCTTGAGAACGACACGGGCGAGGTGCTGGAAAACCCGGTGCGGCAGTGCCTGGAGCACGGCACCCACGCGAGCATTCCCGGTCTCTCTTCCCTGCGTCACCCGGCCGGCGGGCTGGTGGCGGTGCGCGGCCAGGCGGCGCCGATCCGCAGTGGCCAGGGCGAGCTGCTGGGCTGCGTGCTGGTGTTCACCGACGTCAGCGAGGCGCGGGCGATGCAGAAGCACCTGCGCTATGCCGCCACCCATGACGCACTCACTGCGCTGCTCAACCGCTCCGCCTTCGAGGACGCCCTGGCCGAGAGCTGCCACGACGCCGAGCAGAACGGCAGCCACAGCGTGCTCTGCTTCATCGACCTGGACCGCTTCAAGCAGGTCAACGACACCGCCGGCCATGCCGCCGGCGACGAGATGCTGCGGCGCATCGCCCGGCTGATGCAGTCCCAGGTGCGCAGCGGTGACGTGCTGGCGCGGCTGGGCGGCGACGAGTTCGCGCTGATCCTGCGCAACTGTCCGCTGGACCGCGCCCAGTTGCTGGGCAATCGGCTGATCGAGGCCATCACCCAGATGCCCTTCGAGTGGGAGGACCGGCCCTTCAGCGTCGGCGCCAGCCTGGGGCTGACGCGCATCCGCCCGGGCAACAGCGACCCCGAGCAACTGCTGCGCCAGGCGGACGCGGCCTGCTACCAGGCCAAGCGCTCGGGGCGTGGCTGCCTGGCCATCCATACGGGGTCCTCGGCAGGGGCCTAAGGCCAGGCACGCCCCACGCCTGACGCGCGCCCAGGTCGGCGACGGGTCCCCGCAGGTCGCATCCAGCCAATCGCCGTGCCGACCCGCCCTCCCATACTCGTGGCAGACACCGCACCGAGTCGCGAGGGACACCGCATGCACGCACCCGGACACACCGCCGCCGAGCGCCTGGAGCGCTTGCCCATCAGCGGTTACCACCGCCTCATCTTCCTGATCATCGCCCTGGCGTTCTTCTTCGACTCCATGGACCTGGCGATGATGACCTTCCTGCTCGGCTCGATCCGCACCGAGTTCGGCCTCAGCAGCGCCCAGGCCGGGATGCTCGCCAGCGCCAGCTTCGTCGGCATGGTGGTGGGGGCCTCGCTGTCGGGGATGCTCGCCGACCGCTTCGGCCGCAAGCCGGTGTTCCAGGGCAGCATCGTGCTCTGGGGGCTGGCCAGCTACCTGTGTTCCACCGCCCAGGATGTGGAGAGCCTGACGCTGTTCCGCATCCTCCTGGGGATCGGCATGGGCATGGAGTTCCCCATCGCCCAGTCGCTGCTCTCGGAGATGATCCCGGCCTCGCGGCGCGGTCGCTACATCGCCCTCATGGACGGCTTCTGGCCGCTGGGGTTCGTCAGCGCCGGGGTGCTCTCCTACCTGTTGCTGGAGCGCATCGGTTGGCGCGACATCTTCCTGGTGCTGGCCCTGCCAGCGGTATTCGTGCTGGTGATCCGCTTCTTCATCCCCGAGTCGCCCCGCTGGCTGGAGCAGGTGGGCCGGCTCAAGGACGCCGACCGCGTGTTGCGTGACATCGAGCGGCGGGTGGCCGCCTCCCTGGGCCTGGCGCAGTTGCCAGAGCCCGCGCGGCTGCCGCGCCAGGCGGCGCGGGCGCCGAGCCTGTTCGCGGCCTTTGGCGAGCTGTGGTCGCCGCGCTTCCGCCACCGCACGCTGATGATCTGGAGCCTGTGGTTCCTCGCCCTGCTGGGTTTCTACGGCCTCACTTCCTGGCTCAGCGCCTTGCTGCAGCAATCGGGGTTCGCGGTGACCCAGTCGGTCTACTACACGGTGCTGATCTCCCTCGGCGGCATCCCCGGCTTTCTCGTCGCCGCCTGGCTGGTGGAGCGCTGGGGGCGCAAGCCCACCTGCGTGATGACGCTGCTGGGCGGCGGCGTCATGGCCTTCTGCTACGGGCAGAGCGCGGTGTTTGGCGGCAACCAGGCGCTGCTGATCGGCACCGGCCTGGCCATGCAGTTCTTCCTCTTCGGCATGTGGGCGGTGCTCTACACCTGGACCCCTGAGCTGTACCCCACCTCGGCGCGGGCCACCGGCTCGGGCTTCGCCTCGGCCGTGGGACGCATCGGCTCGCTGCTGGGGCCGACCCTGGGTGGGCTGCTGATCCCGCTGGCGGGGCAGGTCGGGGTGTTCGCCCTCGGGGCGCTGTGCTTCGGCCTGGCTGCGCTGGTGGTGGCGCTGTTCGGTGTGGAGACCCGTGGGCAGACCCTGGAGGCGCTGTCCGGGGAGGATGGCTGAACGGACGAAGCGCCTTTTGTTGACGCGCGGGTCAAGTTAGAATGCGCGCCGCTGTGGCATAGGGCCATGGCATGGGTTCCCTCACCCCATCAGCCAAAAAGGATGACCTCCAATGTCCGTCGCGTTTCCCGCGGCCTGGCGCCCTGCGTTGGCCGGCCTGATCGTTTTCCACATCCTCATCATCATCGCCAGCAACTACCTGGTGCAGTTGCCCATGACCCTGTTCGGCTGGCAGACCACCTGGGGCGCCTTCAGCTTCCCGTTCATCTTCCTCGCCACCGACCTGACGGTGCGGCTGATGGGCAAGCAGGCGGCGCGGCGGGTCATCGCCCGGGTCATGGTGCCGGCGCTGGCGGCCTCCTACGTCGTCTCGGTGCTGTTCCAGGATGCGGCGTTCCAGGGCTTCGGCGCCCTGGGCGAATTCAACCTGTTCGTCGCCCGCATCTCCCTGGCGAGCTTCCTCGCCTACGTGCTCGGGCAGGTGCTGGACATCCAGGTGTTCGACCGCCTGCGCAAGATGCGCCAGTGGTGGATCGCCCCGGTGGTCTCCACCATCGCCGGCAACCTGCTGGACACCTTCACCTTCTTCTCCGTCGCCTTCTGGCGGAGCGACAACCCCTTCATGGCCGAGCACTGGGTGGAGATCGCCACCGTCGACTACGGCGTGAAGCTCGGCGTCAGCCTGCTGCTGTTCGTACCGTTGTACGGCGTGCTGCTCGCCGGCATCCTCCGCGCCATCACTCCCCGCAGCGAACGCACCGCCTGATATCCCCACGCCGGTGTATCGGCGGACATCCACCCAGGGTGTCGCCGGCGGTTCCGCTTCAGCCCACCGCTCTCCCATGTCCACGCGCAAGAAGGGCCGCATCGCGGCCCTTTTCGTTCACTTCACCAGCCGTGCATCCAGGCTGTTCTGGGCCAGGCGCCGGGCCTGGTCCTGGGTCATGCCGAGGTGTTCGTAAAGGGCGTGGAAGTTCTCGGTGACGTAGCCGCCGAAGTAGGCCGGGTCGTCGGAGTTCACCGTCACCTTCACGCCACGTTCGAGCATGTCGAGGATGTTGTGCTGGCTCATGTGGTCGAACACGCAGAGCTTGGTGTTGGACAGCGGGCAGACGGTCAGCGGGATCTGCTCGTCGATGATGCGTTGCATCAGGCGCTCGTCCTCAATGGCGCGCACGCCGTGGTCGATGCGCTGGATCTTCAGCAGGTCCAGGGCTTCCCAGATGTATTCCGGCGGGCCTTCCTCGCCGGCGTGGGCGACGGTGAGGAAGCCTTCGCTGCGGGCGCGGTCGAACACGCGCTGGAACTTGCTCGGCGGGTGACCTTGCTCGGAGCTGTCCAGGCCCACGGCGACGAAGGCGTCGCGGAAGGGCAGGGCCTGGTCGAGGGTCTTCTGCGCTTCGTCCTCGGAGAGGTGGCGCAGGAAGCTGAGGATCAGCCCGGAGCTGATGCCGAGCTGCGTGCGGCCGTCGTCCAGGGCGTGGCGGATGCCGTTCAGCACCACCTCGAAGGGGATGCCGCGATCGGTGTGGGTCTGCGGGTCGAAGAAGGGCTCGGTGTGGATCACGTTCTGCGCCTTGCAGCGCTGCAGGTAGGCCCAGGTCAGGTCATAGAAGTCCTGCTCGGTGCGCAGCACGTCGGCGCCCTGGTAGTACAGGTCGAGGAACTCCTGCAGGTTGTTGAAGGCGTAGGCGCTGCGCAGGCTCTCCACGTCGCCCCAGGGCAGGGCGACCTTGTTGCGTTCGGCCAGGGCGAACAGCAGCTCGGGCTCCAGGGAACCCTCCAGGTGCAGGTGCAGTTCGGCCTTGGGCAGGGCGTTGAGCCAGTCGTACATGGTGTTTTCTCGTGATCAGGCGGGGTTGTGGCGGGCAAGTTTAACTTCCCGGACAGGTTTTCGCCGTACCCGCGCCCGAACGTCAGGGCCACGCGGTACGGCCCCTGACGAATGGCTCTTTTACTCCGAGGGCCGGCCTCTGTTCAGGCTGTCTCCTGCCGCCGGTAGGCGTAGGTGTCGGCGAAGCGCGCGAGCAGGTACTCGGCGCTGGTCACCGGTGGGTACTTCGGCGGGTTGTCGGCGCTGGAGCAGTTGGGCAGGCAACTGATCTCGGTGTACCGGTGGTTGCTCCAGCGCGCCATCATGTCGCCGATGTTGACCACGAAGCTGCCGGGAATCGGTGGGGCGTCGATCCACTCCCCGCGCACGGGGAGAGGGCAGGGCTTACTTCGGCAGTTCTGCCTTGATGCCTTCGACGTAGTAGTTCATGCCCGCCAGGTCGGCGTTGGTGGCGACCACGCCGTCGGCCAGCTTGAGGGCGCCGCTCTGGTCCTTGATCGGGCCGGTGAAGGGGTGGAACTCGCCGCTCTTGATGCGGGCGATGATCTTCTCTGCCTCGGCCTTCACGTCGGCCGGCACCAGGTCGCTGATGGGCAGTTGGAGGGTGTCTTCGGCCAGGCCGCCCCAGTAGTCCTGGGACTTCCAGGTGCCGGCCATCACGCCTTCGGCGGCCTGGATGCAGTGCGGGCCCCAGTTGTTGACGATGGAGGTGAGCACGGCCTTGGGCCCGAAGTGCGCCATGTCCGAGGCGTAGCCCACGGAGTACACGCCACGGCGCTCGGCGGCCTGGATGGGCGCCGGGCTGTCGGTGTGCTGGAAGACCACGTCCACGCCCTGGTCGATCAGCGCGTTGGCGGCGTCGGCTTCCTTGCCCGGGTCGAACCAGGAGTTGACCCAGACCACCTTGATCTCGGCCTGCGGGTCGTACTTGTTCAGCGCCAGCTGGATGGCGTTGATGTCGCGGATCACTTCCGGGATGGGGAAGGAGGCGATGTAGCCGATCTTGTGGCTCCTGGTCATCTTCGCGGCGAGGAAGCCGCCGACGTAGCGGCCTTCATAGGAGCGCGACAGGTAGGTGCCGAGGTTCTTGTCCTGCTTGTAGCCAGTGGCGTGCTCGAAGGTGACCTTGGGGAACTGCTTGGCCACCTTGGCGGTGGGGTTCATGTAGCCGAAGGAGGTGGTGAAGATCAGGTCATAGCCGCCCTTGGCCATGTTGCGGATGACCCGCTCGGCGTCGGCGCCCTCGGCCACGTTTTCCACATAGGTGGTCTCCACCCTGTCGCCCAGCTTGGCCACCAGGGCCTTGCGGCCTTCCTCGTGCTGGTAGGTCCAGCCGTGGTCGCCGATGGGGCCGACGTAGACGAAGCCGACCTTCAGCGGGTCGGCGGCGGAGGCGCCGAGGGTGGCGCTGAAACCGATGGCGGCGACGAGCGTGCGCAGCAGGTTCTTCTTGGAATCGAACATGGGGGATGGGGCTCCTGGTCTGTTGTTCTGTGCTGTGCCCTGTGGGCTGACCAGGCGATTGCAAAAAGTTGACCAACTGGACAGGCAGCGCGCAAAGCCCCGTACCAGGCCGGTTGATGCAGGCGGGCGGCGCCGTCCGCGAGCGCGGATGGTGCACGGCGGTGCGGCCGCGCCGCCTGCTGGTGCGTTACCAGGGCAGGGTCTGGCCCTTGTAGTCGAGGTAATGCTGCCCGCCGCGACCGGCGTGGGCTTCGATCTGACGTAGGAGGCCGGCGGTGCTGGTCTCCACGTCGATGTCGGCAGCGTCGCCGCCCATGTCGGTCTTCACCCAGCCCGGGTGCAGGTTGAGCACGGTGGGGCGCGGGCCCAGCCATTCCGCCAGCAGACTGCGGGTGAGGGAGTTGAGCGCGGCCTTGCTGGCGCGGTAGAGCGCCAGGCCGCCGCTGTCGTTGCCGGCCACGCTGCCGAGGGTGGAGCTCATGAAGGCCAGGGTGCCGCCGTCACGCAGTTGGCCCTTGAGGCGCTCGGCCAGGCGCACCGGGGCGACGGCGTTGGTCAAGAACAGTTGGGCGACCTCGGCTTCGCTGGCCTGGCTGGCCGACTGGTGGGTGGGGCCGGAGATACCGGCGTTGACCAGGATGAGGTCGAAGCGGCGCCCTCCCAGCCGGCGGGCCAGGGCGTCCTGGCTGTCGGTATCGGTCAGTTCCAGGGTGGCCAGCTCGACGCCGGGCAGGGCGGCCAGTTCAGCGGCGCGGACCGGGTCGCGCACGGTGGCGGTGACCTGCCAGCCGGCGCCGAGCAGTTGGCGTACCAGGCCCAGGCCGATGCCGCGGGATGCCCCGATGACCAGGGCGGCGTGTGGGGTACTCATGGGCGGTCCTCCTTCGGATGAGGGGGCCAGCCTACTCGTTTTCGCCGGCTCCGGCGCTCTAGCTGGTGCCGGCCAGAGCGTCGAGGAAGCTTTCCAGCACCAGGTGCGGGCGCCGGCCCTTGCGGGTCACGGTGGCCAGGCTGAGGTCGTAGAAGCGGCTCGTCGGCTTGAGGGCGCGCAGGCGGCCCTGTTGCACCCAGAAGGTGGCGTAGTGGTCCGGCAGGTAGCCGATGTAGCGCCCGGTGAGGATGAGGAAGGCCATGCCTTCGCGGTCCGATGCACTGGCGGTGCAGTTCAGCGCCTGGTACAGGGCCTGGATCTCGGCGGGCAGACGGAAGGTGGGGGCGATGGCTTCCTGCTCGTTGAGGCGCGTATCGCTGACCTGTGCATCGTCGGCATAGAACAGCGGGTGGCCGACCGCGCAGTAGAGCAGCGAGCGCTCCTCGTACAGCGGCTGGTACTCCAGGCCGGAGAGCGCCGCCGTCTGCGGCACCACGCCGACGTGCACGCGGCCGTCCAGCACCCCTTGCTCCACCTCGCTGGGGGGCGTCATGCGGATGTTGATCACCACGTCGGGGCCGCGCTCCTTGAGCCGCGCCAGGGCGTGGGTGATGCGCATGTGCGGCAGGGTGACGAGGTTGTCGGTGAGGCCGATGTTCAGCTCGCCGCGCAGGTGCTGGTGCAGGCCGTTGACCTCGGTGCGGAAGGTCTCCAGGGAGGCCAGCAGCTGCTGGGTGGACTGGTACACCTCGCGGCCTTCCTCGGTCAGTGCGAAACCGGCCCGACCGCGCTGGCACAGGCGCAGGCCGAGGCGCTGCTCCAGGTCGCTCATCTGCTGGCTGATGGCCGAGCGGCCGATGCCCAGCACCGTTTCCGCAGCGGAGAAACCGCCGCACTCGACCACGCTGCGGAAGATCCGCAGCAGGCGGATATCGAAGTCACTGACCTGGCCGAGAGGCTCTGGGCGACGGGTGCTCATTGTTTAGTGAACCCTGAAGTGAAGTTTTCAAAAGTTGAATTTTCCTGACTTTATGCCCGTGGCAATGTCGACTGCAAGAACCCCTCGGTTCCACCCATGACCTGAATTGCGAGGCAGACAGGAATGAACATGCCGCAGACCACCACCCCGTCCCTGGCCAGCCAGCTGAAGCTGGATGCCCACTGGATGCCCTTCTCCGCCAACCGCAACTTCCAGCGCGATCCCCGCCTGATCGTCGCCGCCGAAGGCAGTTGGCTGATCGATGACAAGGGCCGTCGCATCTACGACAGCCTGTCGGGCCTGTGGACCTGCGGTGCCGGTCACTCCCGCAAGGAAATCCAGGAAGCCGTGGCCAAGCAACTCGGCACCCTCGACTACTCCCCCGGCTTCCAGTTCGGCCACCCGCTGTCCTTCAAGCTGGCCGAGAAGATCGCCAGCCTGACCCCCGGCGAACTGAACCACGTGTTCTTCACCGGCTCCGGTTCCGAGTGCGCCGACACCGCGATCAAGATGGCCCGCGCCTACTGGCGCCTGAAAGGCCAGCCGCAGAAGACCAAGCTGATCGGCCGTGCCCGTGGCTACCACGGCGTGAACGTCGCCGGCACCGCCCTGGGCGGCATCGGCGGCAACCGCAAGATGTTCGGCCAGCTGATGGACGTCGACCACCTGCCCCACACCCTGCAGCCGGGCATGGCCTTCACCAAGGGCATGGCCGCCACCGGTGGCGTGGAGCTGGCCAACGAACTGCTCAAGCTGATCGAACTGCACGACGCCTCCAACATCGCCGCCGTGATCGTCGAGCCGATGTCCGGTTCCGCCGGGGCCATCGTCCCGCCGGTGGGCTACCTGCCGCGCCTGCGCGAGATCTGCGACCAGCACAACATCCTGCTGATCTTCGACGAAGTGATCACCGGCTTCGGCCGCATGGGCACGTGGACCGGCGCCGAGTTCTTCGGTGTGACCCCGGACCTGATGAACGTCGCCAAGCAGATCACCAACGGTGCCATCCCGCTGGGCGCGGTGATCGCCACCCGCGAGATCTACGAGACCTTCATGAACCAGGCCACCCCGGAGTACGCGGTGGAGTTCACCCACGGCTACACCTACTCCGGTCACCCGGTTGCCTGCGCTGCCGGCCTGGCTGCCCTGGAGGTGCTGGAGAAGGAGAACCTCATCCAGCAGTCCGCTGAGCTGGCCCCGCATTTCGAGAAGGCCCTGCACGGCCTGAAGGGCGCCAAGCACGTGGTCGACATCCGCAACTGCGGCCTGGCCGGTGCCCTGCAGATCGCCCCGCGTGACGGCGATGCCATCGTCCGTCCGTTCGAGGCCGGCATGGCCCTGTGGAAGGCCGGCTTCTACGTCCGCTTCGGCGGCGACACCCTGCAGTTCGGGCCCACCTTCAACGCCAAGCCGGAAGACCTCGACCGCGTGTTCGACGCCGTCGGCCAGGCCCTGCAAGGCGTCGCCTGATGAGCAAGCGCCCGCAGGCCGTGCCCACCGTGCAGGTGGACAATGCCGAGGTGATCGTCACCGAGTGGCGCTTCGCCCCGGGCGCCGAGACCGGTCGCCATCGGCATGGCTACGATTACGTGGTCGTGCCCATGACCGACGGCACCCTGCTGCTGGAAACCCCGGAGGGCGAGAAGTTCGCCCCCCTGGTGGCCGGGCAGGCCTACTTCCGCAAGGCCGGCGTCGAGCACAACGTGATCAACGCCAGCGACCACGACGTGGTCTTCGTGGAAACCGAACTCAAGTAATGCACGGTCCGCAGCGCCCGCTGCGGACCCACCGGACAAGAACCTGCAAGAGACCCCATCCATGAGCCTCATCCCGCACCTGATCAACGGCGAACGTGTCGCCGACCAAGGCCGCACCGCCGACGTGTTCAACCCGTCCACCGGCGAAGCCATCCACAAGGTCGGCCTGGCCAGCCGCGAAACCCTGCAGAAGGCCATCGACGCCGCCAAGGCCGCCTTCCCCGCCTGGCGCAACACCCCGCCGGCCAAGCGCGCCCAGGTGCTGTTCCGCTTCAAGCAACTGCTGGAGCAGAACGAGGCCGAGATTTCCCGCCTGATCAGCCAGGAGCACGGCAAGACCCTCGAAGACGCCGCCGGTGAACTCAAGCGCGGCATCGAGAACGTCGAATACGCCTGCGCCGCCCCCGAGATCCTCAAGGGCGAGTACAGCCGCAACGTCGGCCCGAACATCGATGCCTGGAGCGACTTCCAGCCGATCGGCGTGGTCGCCGGCATCACCCCGTTCAACTTCCCGGCCATGGTGCCGCTGTGGATGTACCCGCTGGCCATCGCCTGCGGCAACACCTTCATCCTCAAGCCCTCCGAGCGCGACCCCAGCTCCACCCTGTTCATCGCCGAGCTTTTCGAGCAGGCCGGCCTGCCCAAGGGCGTGCTGAACGTGGTGAACGGCGACAAGGAGGCCGTGGACGGCCTGATCGAAGCGCCGGAAGTGAAGGCCATCAGCTTCGTTGGCTCCACCCCCATCGCCGAGTACATCTACAGCGAAGGCACCAAGCGCGGTAAGCGCGTCCAGGCCCTGGGCGGCGCCAAGAACCACGCCGTGCTGATGCCCGATGCCGACCTCGACAACGCCGTCAGCGCGCTGATGGGCGCCGCCTACGGTTCCTGCGGCGAGCGCTGCATGGCCATCTCCGTGGCCGTGTGCGTGGGCGACCAGATCGCCGATGCGCTGGTGGAGAAGATCGTTCCGCAGATCAAGGGCCTGAAGATCGGCGCCGGCACCACCTGCGGCCTGGACATGGGCCCGCTGGTCACCGCCGCCGCCCGCGACAAGGTGGTCGGTTACATCGACGACGGCGTCGCTGCCGGCGCCAAGCTGGTGGTGGACGGCCGTGGCTACCGCGTCGCCGGTCATGAAGACGGCTACTTCGTCGGTGGCACCCTGTTCGACAACGTCACCGCCGACATGCGCATCTACCAGGAGGAGATCTTCGGCCCGGTGCTCTGCATCGTCCGCGTCGGCAGCCTGGAAGAAGCCATGCAACTGATCAACGACCACGAGTACGGCAACGGCACCTGCATCTTCACCCGCGACGGTGAAGCCGCCCGCCTGTTCTGCGACGAGATCGAAGTGGGCATGGTCGGCGTCAACGTGCCGCTGCCGGTCCCGGTCAGCTACCACAGCTTCGGCGGCTGGAAGCGTTCCCTGTTCGGCGATCTGCACGCCTACGGCCCGGACGGCGTGCGCTTCTACACCCGCCGCAAGGCCATCACCCAGCGCTGGCCGCAGCGCGCCAGCCACGAGGCCGCGCAGTTCGCATTCCCCAGCAACGGCTGATCCGTACAGGTAAGGGGGCATGACCGGTGACGGTCATGCCCCTTTTTCTTTTACCCACTCTCAGAGGACCCGCTGTCGAACCGCACTGCGTGCGCTCGACTCGAACCGACTGTCATTGCCCTTCCAGATGACAGCGACACCAAGAACAATCAGAGAAGGAATCGCCCATGCCCTCTTCACCGCTCCTCGCCTCGCAACTGCCCCGCGACACCTCCACGGCCCTCGCGCCCGGTCTCAAGCAACGCCACGTCACCATGCTCTCCATCGCCGGGGTGATCGGCGCCGGCCTGTTCGTCGGCTCCGGCCACGCCATCGCCGCCGCCGGCCCCGCCGTGCTCCTGGCCTACCTGTTCGCCGGCACCCTGGTGGTGCTGGTGATGCGCATGCTCGGGGAGATGGCCGTCGCCTCGCCCGACACCGGCTCCTTCTCCACCTACGCCGACCGTGCCATCGGGCGCTGGGCCGGCTTCACCATCGGCTGGCTCTACTGGTGGTTCTGGGTGCTGGTCATCCCGTTGGAGGCCATCGCGGCGGCTGCCATCCTCAACGCCTGGTTCCCCGCCATCGACACCTGGATGTTCGCCCTGCTGGTGACCCTGGCGCTGACCGTCACCAACCTGTTCAGCGTGGCGCGCTACGGCGAGTTCGAGTTCTGGTTCGCCCTGCTCAAGGTGCTGGCGATCATCGCCTTCATCGTGCTGGGCGCCGTGGCCCTCGCCGGTGGCCTGCCGGAGCGCGAGGTGAGCGGCCTGGGACACCTGATGGCAACCCATGGCGGCTTCCTGCCCAACGGCTATGGCGCCGTGGTCGGGGCCCTGCTCACCACCATGTTCAGCTTCATGGGCACCGAGATCGTCACCATCGCCGCCGCCGAGTCGCAGAACCCGGCCCGGCAGATCACCCGCGCCACCCGCTCGGTGATCTGGCGTATCGGCCTGTTCTACCTGGTGTCGATCTTCCTCGTCGTCTCCATCGTGCCGTGGAACGACCCGCAGCTCGCCGAAGTGGGCTCCTACCAGCGCGCCCTGGAACTGCTGGCCATCCCCCACGCCAAGCTGATCGTCGACCTCGTCGTGCTGGTGGCCGTCGCCAGTTGCCTCAACTCGGCGATCTACACCGCCTCGCGCATGGTCTTCTCCTTGGCACGCCGGGGCGACGCGCCCGAGCGCCTGCAGCGCACCAACGCCAGCCAGGTGCCCCGTGCCGCCGTCCTGGCCAGCACCGCCGTGGGTTTCCTCACCACGGTGCTGAACTACTTCGCGCCGGAGAAGGTGTTCGCCTTCCTCCTCGCCTCCTCGGGGGCGGTGGCGCTGCTGGTCTACCTGGTCATCGCCGTGTCCCAACTGCGCATGCGCCGCCAGTTGCAGCAGGCCGGGGATTCGCCGGAGTTCCGCATGTGGCTGTACCCCTGGCTGACCTGGGCGGTGATCCTGTTCATCAGCGTCGCCCTCATCACCATGCTGGCCATGCCCGCCCACCGGCAGGAAGTGCTGGCCACGGCCCTGCTCAGCGTCCTCATCGTCTGCCTCGGGCTGCTCAATGCCCGGCGCAAGCGGCGCATCGAGGCCGGCATCCCCGCCAGCGCCTGACGGGCCGCCAGGCGTGCAACGCAAAAGCCCCGGCATGGCCGGGGCTTTTGCATGAAGCGGTATCGGATTACAGGGCGGGGATCACGGCCTGGGCCTCGATCTCGATCAGCCATTCCGGCTCGGACAGGCCGCTCACCACGACCCAGGACGAGGCCGGTGGCTGATGGGGGAAGAAGGCCTTGAGCGCGTCGACGATCACCCCCTGGTCCTGCCTGGCCCTCTCGACCAGATAGAGGCGAAGCATCACCACGTGGCCCAGCTCGCCGCCTGCCGCCTCCAGCACCAGGCGGACATTCTCCAGGGCGGCCCGCGTCTGGCTGGCGAGGTCGTGGCCGGCCAGGCGCTCCTGGGCGTCCACGCCGACCTGGCCGGAGAGGTTGACCAGTCGCCCCCCTTCGCTGACCACGGCCTGGCTGAAACCGTATTGCAGCGTATTGAACACGCTGTCCGGATTGATGGATTGCCTTTCCATGCATCGACTCCCTCGTTGGCTGGAGCGCGCAGTCTAGAGAGGGCGAAAGGCCTTGTGGCCGGCGGGGTGTTGCAGATTGTTTGGCCCGGGGGGGGGGCGCCGGTGTCACCTGTGACGCGGTGACTCAACGCTCTCCGGTCGGGGGCTCCAGAGTGTCCTCGCCGCCCGCCCAGTCCCGTGGCAGCGTGCCGCTCTCCACATAGCGATGGAAGGACGACCACGGCCAGTCCACCACCCGCGCTACGTGGCCATGCTTGCGCGGGTTGTGGTGGATGTAGTCCACGTGCCGGGCGAGGTCGGCATCGTCGCGGATGCGGTGCTCCCAGAAACGGCGTTGCCAGATGCCGCGCTCCCGGCGTTTTTGACGGCTGGCCGAGAGGGGCTCCTCCGGCATCAGGGCGCGGGAGAAGTGCGCCTTGATCAGGCCCCAGCGCAGCCCGTAGCCGGCATCACCCGGCGGCAGGGTACAGAGCGCATGCAGGTGATCGGGCAGCACGACGATGGCGTCGATCCGCCAGGGGTGGCGGCGCATCACCGCGCGGAAGCTCTCGCGCAGCAGGTCGATCTGCTCCACCAGCAGGCGGCTGCGGCGGTCGGCGAGGTTGACGGTGAAGAACCAGGTCGAGCCCGGCGTGAGGTCGCGTCGGTAGGCGGTCATGGGCAGGCATCCGTGCCAGGAAGGCACGCAGACCCTAGGGACCGTCCCCCCTGTCGACAAGGCCAGGCCAGTGAAGTCGGACCTTTCCACCGCAAAAGACGCAACGCCCGTAGGACGGGCTGAGCTGTGCGAAGCCCATCGCTGGCATGGCGCGGAGGTGGGGTTTGATGCGGTTCGCGTAGCTCACCGCATCCTACGGGTGCAGCCCATGGCTGGCGGCCTGGGTGTTGTGCATGGGCTCATCGATACGTAAATCGTGCAGCCCGTAGGACGGGCTGAGCTGTGCGAAGCCCATCGTTGGCGTGGCGCGGAGGTGAGGCTTGATGCGGTTCGCGTAGCTCACCGCATCCTACGGATGCGGCCCGTAGGATGGGCTGAGCTGTGCGAAGCCCATCGCTGGCATGGCGCGGGTGAGGCTTGATGCGGTTCGCGTAGCTCACCGCATCCTACGGATGCGGCCCGTAGGATGGGCTGAGCTGTGCGAAGCCCATCATTGGCGTGGCGCGGAGGTGGGGTTTGATGCGGTTCGCGTAGCTCACCGCATCCTACGGATGCGGCCCGTAGGGTGGGCTTAGCTGTGCGAAGCCCATCGTTGGCGTGGCGCGGAGGTGGGCTTGATGCGGTTCGCGTAGCTCACCGCATCCTACGGATGCGGCCCGTAGGATGGGCTGAGCTGTGCGAAGCCCATCGCTGGCATGGCGCGGAGGTGGGGCTGATGCGGTTCGCGTAGCTCACCGCATCCTACGGGGCGGCGTTTTCGTCAATCCGCTGGGGATTGGCTGCGGGCGAAGTCGATGATGGCCTGGATGGCGGCGCGGGCCTGGGGGCTGTTGTGCCAGCAGGTGGAGCCCATCATGCGGGCGATCTGCAGGGTCAGGTCGGCGGCTTCGCAGCGGGCCAGTTGCGCCAGGTCGCGGAAGCCGATCTGTTCCAGGCGGCTGACCACGGTGGGGCCGACGCCTTTGAGGGCTACCAGTTGGGCGCGGGTCTCGGGGGTGAAGCCTTGGGGTTCGCTCATGGTCGGGCCTCAGCTTTCTGGTTGCGGTGAAGGCGCGTCTTCCATCTCGGCAATGCGTTGGCGAATCCTCGCGAGGTCGCTGACCGGGATGACGAAGGTGAAGGCCCACATGTCGCCCATCCGCTGCGCCTGGCGGGACCAGATGAAGACGACAGCAGCCGGTATGCCGCCCAGCAGGAAGGGGTTGGTCTCCACCAGACGGAAAGCGCTGCGAATCAGCACCTGGGTGAGATGAGGCGGTTCGCCATTGGGGGCAATCACTCGAATACGGCAAATCCATTTCCCTGGGGTGAAGCCGCGCAGCAGCCACTCGCATAGCGGGAAGTACAGTACCGCCGGCAGTATGGCGGCGAGCACCTGCCTGGTCGGCAGATAGAGGAGCGCGACCAGGCTGGCGATCAGGGCGATGTCGAGGGTGAAGGCAATGCCGCGCAAGAGCAGCATTCGGGTGCGGGAAACTTCCATGTCGGGTTAACCACAGGAGGATTGAAAGGTGCGCCAGCATAAACCAGAGCCCTCCTTCCGACTGTGATCTGAGCGTTCGGGCGGTGTACCGCTGCCCACAATTTCTGTGGGGCAAGCTGTGGATAACATTGGGGCGGATCGCTGTGGCCCCGGCCGCCCGTGGGGTTCAGGCGGCTGGTGGTTTTTCCGTCAGCCGCTGTACTCGCGGCACCAGGTTTCGCCGTATTCCGCGAGCAGGGCCTGGACCAGGCCGCGGGCCTTTGCGGCGTCGGCGAAGCGGAACAGCACCCAGACCAGGCTGCGTATCTGTTCGTCACGGGTCTTGTAGTGGGGGATGTCCTGCAGGGCGTCGGTGGCCTGCTGGAACCAGGCGAACAGCAGGCGCTGGTCGGCGTCGTCGGCCCCGAACAGGAAGATGAACAGCACGCCGATGAAGGCGAGGCTGAAATCCAGGTTGTCGCGGTCGAAGGCCAGCCGGGCGAACGGCACCGCCTGCAGCACGCGGGTGATTTCGCTGTGCAGCCAGGCGTCCTCGCCGAATTCGGCCTTGAGCTTGGCGGCCTTGGCCAGCATGCCGGGCTGATGGGCGAAGCGGCCGACCTGGGCGAGCAGGGCCAGGCGGCGGGCGTGGGCCTCCAGGGTCATCTCGCCGCCGAACAGCAGGACCATCTCCCAGCGTTTGAGGCGGCAGCGTGGGTAGCCGTGTTCGGCCAGCACCCGGGCCGCGTCGGTCGCTGCGGTGGTGAGCAGGTCGAGATGGCGCTGGCTCTCGGCAGGCGGTGTGCCGCCGTTCAACAGCAGGTGGTAGTAGAAGGCCCGTAGGGTGGCGTCATCGAGCTCCTTCGGCGGCTTCTTCACCAGCGGGGTGATGCTTGGGTGGTGGCTGCAGTAGTAGGCGTTGGAGCTGTTGGCGGCGGCGAAGTCGGCTTCGCCGGAGGCGATGAACTGCTGGATGATTTCCGTCTTGCTGGACATGGGCATTCCCCGGTTGGCGGCGCCTGGCAGCATAGAGGGCCTATCGGGGCATTTCTGCGGGGGCGGTGGCGTTCCCGGCAGGTGGTGGCTCGGCGGCGCTGGTTTTTCCCCGGACGCTGTGCGCAAATGCCCGCCGGTTTCCCTTTCACGACGACCCCTGTCATGCGCAAGGCCGATCGCCTGTTCCAGGTGGTGAACCTGATCCGTGCCCACCAGCCCATCAGCGCCCGACGTCTGGCGGAGCGCCTGGGCGTGTCGGTGCGGACCATCTACCGCTATGTGGACGACCTGTCCCTGAGCGGCATTCCGATCTACGGCGAGGCCGGCGTGGGCTACGCGCTGGACGAGCACTTCGAGCTGCCGCCGCTGGCGCTCAATGCTGATGAGCTGGACGCGCTGCTGCTGGGCGTCGAGCTGCTGTCGCGCACGGTGGGAGCGGAGATGGCCGGGGCGGCGCGCTCGTTGCTGAGCAAGATCCAGGCGGCGGTGCCGGCCCATGGGCTGGACCCGCAGGCGGCGCCGGTGCGGGCCTTCGTCAGCCCCTTCACCCAGGAGCAGATGCGCCACTGGGATGCGCTGCGCCGGGCGATCCGCGACCGTGCGGCGCTGCACATCGAGTACCTGAGCCTGGACGAGCGCGCCTCCCAGCGGGTGATCCAGCCGGTGGGGTTGTTCTACTGGGTGGGCAAGTGGACGGTGGCGGCCTGGTGCGACCTGCGCGGGGAATACCGCGACTTCCGCGTGGACCGCATCCAGGCACTGGCGCGCCTGCCTGCTGCCACGCCCGCTGGCGAGGTGCCGAGCCTGGAGGCCTACATGCGCCAGCGCTGCGCGCCGGAGCCGGCCACTGACAGCACGCTGTCAGCAGGGGGGCTCTAGGCTGCGTTGTCCCACCCAGCGGAAGGCGATCAACATGCAAGAGTCATCGGTTCTGGAACTGGTGCTGTTCACCACCAAGCCCGGTCGCGAGGCGCGGGTGGCGGAGCTGCGCGAACAGGTGCGCGAGGCGCTGCGTGATTTCGAGGGCTTCATCGGCCTGCGCGGCCTGGCCGCCGTTGAGGGCGCGCCGGTCTACGCCGACCTGGTGGAATGGACCTCCCACGAGCAGGCCCTGGCTGCCGCGCGGGCCTTCAGCGAGCGGGACCTGCGCTTCCAGCCCTACCTGCGGGAGATCCAGGAAGTGATCTTCATGGGGCACTTCAGCCCGGCGTAGCCGCCAGCAGGGCTGCCAGGCGCTGGCGAAGGGCGGCCAGGTCGTCGTCACGCAGCGCCAGGCGGAATTCGTGCTGCAGCACCTCCAGCACCGCGTCCGGGTCGGTCAGGGTGTGTTGGTGTGCCTGGCCATCGGGCGTGCGGCGGGTGAACAGGCCGTTGCGCAGGGTCAGGCGCTGCCCGGGCTCGGTGCGGGCGGCCACCAGCATCTGGCAGAACAGGCTGTCCGGGTGGGTGGAGGTGTACCAGTTGCGCGGGGTGAAATCGATCCAGGGCTGGGGCTGCAGGTCGAAGTGGTAGACCGGCAGCCACGCGTCGCCGATGCGGGTCTCCAGGTGGAAGTCGCCCTGTGTCTCGCTCGGCGTCAGCAGTCGGAAGGGCAGGTCGCCCAGGCCCTCACGGCCTTCCAGGGGCAGTGCGCGGGTCGGGTTGGCGGAGCCGAAGCCGACATCGGCGAGGTAGGCACCGTCGGCCAGGTCGATGTGCAGCATCAGGTGCGAGGTGAGGGTCAGCGGCGCCTCGGCGGGCAGCCCCCAGCGCACCCGTGCCACCAGCGGCGTGACGCGGAAGCCCAGGCTCATCAGCAGCCGGCCGAACAGGCCGTTGAGTTCGAAGCAGTAACCACCCCGGCCGTGCTCCACCACCTTGGCGAAGACCCGCTCGGCGTCGATGTGGATGGGCCGTGCCAGCAGCACGTCGAGGTTCTCGAAGGCCACCCGCGCCAGGTGCGCGCCGATCAGGGCATCCAGGGCCTGCCGATCCAGGCGTTGCGGTGCGGGAAGGCCGAGATGGGCGAGGTAGGCGCGGGTCTGGTCGGGGGTGAGCGGGTGCATGCCGGGCTCCATGGGCGTGACCCGAGGATGCTAGCAGAGCGCCGTGAACCTGCCGCTTGTTCTGGTTATGAAACGGGGCTGTGGAATATACGCAACGTTCAGCGTCAAATTGTCTGACAAAGCTCTGGATTATCAAGGGCTTGTACATTTCCTACGACTTTCGTTTGTCGCTTTTTGCGATCACAAGACGTGTATCTGTTTGACATATTTGACGGGTTTGGCAGACTGCTCGCCCGTTGCGGCAGGTGGCCACGACCCCGGCAAGGCATGCGCCTTCAGGGTGTCGCTCGCCGGTTGTGACGCGCCACGAAAACAAAAATTCTGTCAGTCCCGGCGGCCTCGCGGGCCCAGCCCACGCCGGATGACGGGCGAGCCACTGGTATTCATCCCATGCTGATCTGGTTTGTTGCGGTCTACCTGCTGATCACCGTCGGTGTCGGCTTCTACGCATCCACTCGCGTCAAGAACTCCAAGGATTTCGCCGCCGGCGGCAGGAGCATGTCCTTCCCCCTGGTCGCGGCGATGGTGTTCGCCACCTGGTTCGGTTCCGAAGCCCTGCTGGGCATCCCCGCCACCTTCATCGAGGAAGGCTTCGCCGGCATCATCGAGGACCCGTTCGGTTCCTTCGGCTGCCTGATGCTGGTGGGCCTGATCTTTGCGCGCCCGCTGTACCGCATGAACCTGCTGACCATCGGTGACTTCTTCCGCAAGCGCTACGGTCCGCACGTCGAGATCTTCACCAGCCTGGTGATCATCGGTTCCTACCTGGGTTGGGTGGCGGCGCAACTGACCGCCCTGGGCGTGGTGTTCAACGTGCTCTCCGACGGCTCCATCAGCACCACCCAGGGCATGCTGATCGGCACCGGCATCGTGCTGCTCTACACCCTGTTCGGCGGCATGTGGTCGGTGGCGCTGACCGACTTCATGCAGATGATCATCATCGTGATCGGCCTGGTGTACCTGACCTGGCTGATCAGCGGCATGGCCGGCGGTGCCGACGTGGTGATCAGCCACGCTGCAGCCGAGGGCAAGTTCACCTTCATCCACGGTTTCGAGCCACGGGACATCGTCGCCTTCATCGCCGCCGCGGTGACCCTGATGCTGGGCTCCATCCCGCAGCAGGACGTGTACGCCCGCGTCATGTCGGCCAAGACCGAGAACATCGCTGCCCGCGCCTCCATGGCCGGCGCGGTGTTCTACCTGTCGTTCTGCATGCTGCCGCTGTTCCTCACCTACGCCGCTTCACTGATCGACCCGGCGATGGTGCAGAAGTGGCTGGCCGAAGACGCGCAGATGATCCTGCCGCACCTGATCATGGAGCGGACCCCGCTGTTTGCCCAGGTGATGTTCTTCGGCGCGCTGCTCTCGGCGATCATGTCCACCGCCTCGGGCACCCTGCTGGCGCCGTCGGTGACCTTCACCGAGAACATCCTGAAGAACTTCGTGCCGGCCATGAGCGACCGCCAGTTCCTGCTGGCCATGCGCGTGAGCGTGGTGCTGATGACCATCGCCACTTCGGTGTTCGCTCTGAACTCCAACGCCAGCATCTACGAGATGGTCGGCAACGCCTACAAGGTCACCCTGGTGGCCGCCGTGGTGCCGCTGTTCGCCGGGCTGTTCTGGAAGCGTGCGACCACCCAGGGTGCGCTGCTCGCCATTGCCTTCGGCCTGCTGAGCTGGATTTCCCTGGAACTGACCTACCAGGAAACCGACTTCTGGCCGCCGCAACTGGCCGGCCTGCTGATGAGCCTGCTGGGCATGGTGATCGGCTCGCTGATCCCGCAGTTCAGCCGCGACCGTGGCCAGAGCGTGCAGGGCATCACCGCCTCTGCATCGACCCGCGCCTGACCCCAGGCGCCCTCCCCGGACGGGGAGGGCGCTGCCTGCCCTCCCGCGTTACCTTCCCTTCCTCTTCGTACTGACTGACCCCGCGCCAGGCGGCGGACTCTGTGCTGCCCGGCGTGCGGCCGTGCGGCATCCATGCCCTGGATGGACCAGCGGGTGTGCGTGCGGGGGGAATGTGGCGAAGGGAAGTGAAGAGCGGAGAGGGCGGGTGCCGGGACCCGAGGCGCGCCGGCTGGACGCCGGCGCGCGGAGGGATCAGAAGTGCAGCTTGACCAGCAGGCTGGCGGTGTTCTGGTCGGTGCCGCCGAGGATCGTGTCACCCAGGTA